>VXNZ01000049.1:70767-106960 GCA_009840355.1 Chloroflexota bacterium | reverse complement strand
GATATTGAGTATAGCAGGACTTGGTTATCTTGTCAACCTTTCCGTATAATTCCCTAAGGATAGATGAGGTTTCCGTTCCGTTCAGTGCGTAAGTATATCAACTTATAGTCGCGCGCGCCTTATCGTTCACCGCCCGTGGAGCTGCCGCCGCAAGCGTTCTATCTCTGCCTCGGCAGCCAGTCTTGCCGCCTCAGAACTTTGGGCTCGCGATTCGGCACCTTGCGCTCGCGATTCGGCGTCCTGTGCTCGCGATTCGGCGTCCTGCGCTCGCGCCTCCGCTTCCTGACGCATCTGCCGCTCATCTTGCGCCCATGCCTCTGCCGCTTGCCGCGCCGCAACCTCCTCGCCCGGAGTCTTCAGCCTCTCTCCCGTAACGCTGTCCCACAGCGAGAAAGTGCTTATGCCATCCTCTAATCGATGATAAAAGTCCACGCCTAGGACTTCACTGCGCGACCATACCTCGCCGTTGGACTCGGTGTGCAGCTCAAATCGGTTATATTCGCCGTTCACCAAGCGCTCGCCCACAAGCGGCTCACCATAGTAGCCGTGCTTGTCAAGTTTCCAGTATTCCTGAACGCCCATCCGCGCGTAAATCTCGCGCTTTTCACTTAAGTCTCGCGCAGCCGTACTTTCGGAAGCCACCTCTAGCACGAAGTCCGGCGGCTTGCCCCATTCGTCTATGCGGTAGCTGCGACGCTCCGACTCAATCATCCTGGCGGGCACGTCGAAAACCACATATCCGTCTGGAACAATAACAGAACCGGGAACGGCCGAGTCGTAGATAACATTGGTCTGCTCAGACACAAGCACGGCTCGGTCATCCTCGTATCGCCCCCAGAGTATGGACATAACATAGAGAATCGTACTTGCTTGCTGCATCGCGTCCTCTGGTGGCTCCGGCGCGTCATTGATGAGTTCGTACCACGGCACTTCGCCTGCGTCCGGCGGCTGCGTCTGCACGACATCGCCCTGTGCGCCATTCGTCTGCGCAGTCAACTTTGTCTCGATGTTCGGAGTTGTCATGTGCTTGCCTCTGGCTGGGATTGGTAGGTCGTCATACTTCCTTCAGTACATGTTAGCGCTAATCCCCGTCTGCCTACACAGGTTCGTCCATTCCACCACCTACCATGAAGGCAAATAGGGGACTGCGGAACGGACAAAGTAACTTCGTCCACCCGCGCCGCCCCCTAATTCCCGACGTATTGCATGTATTGTGGTTCAATGCCGCCCGTTTTGCCCAATTGCCTACTGGCGGATGAACTTTTGGATGCGCTGCCCTTCCAGCACTTCGCCCACATAGATGTCACCATGCGAGTCGACCGCCATGCCGTGCGGCGCGTAGAACAAGCCTGGCTCGTGGCTGTGCTCGTCGCCCCAGCGCGCCAGCAGGTTACCCTCGCCGTCTATGATGCTGACGCGGTGCTGCAACTCGGGCACATATATCTCGCCTTCCGGTCCGAAAGCAACCGACGTCGGCTGCTGGAAGCCTGTCCACATGAACAGGAACTCGCCCTCCTCATCGAAAACCTGAATGCGGTTGTTCTCGCGGTCGGCGACGACAACTCTGTTTTCGGCGTCAACGCCGATGCCGTGCGGCAGGTGGAAGTCGCCGGGGTTGTCCTTGCCGGGCAATCCCCATGACTTCATGTGCGTTCCGGTGGAGTTGTAGTGGTGTACGCGGCAGTTGCTGTATCCGTCTGATATAAATATGTCGCTGTAGCTGCCGATGGCGATGCCGGTGGGCATATTGAAGGGGCCACCGGGCTTTTCGACGAGGAATCGCTCGGACTGCTCGCCGGTGTCAGATGGCACATCTCGTGTGCCAAGTGTGAGAAGCAGGCTGCCCTCAGGATCGCGCTTCTCGACGACGTGCGAGTCCCTGTCCGCTAGGTAGATATTGCCTCTTTCACCCACGCAGATGCCGTGCGGCTCCTTGTGCTGCAGGTCCCACGAGTCTAGGTAATTGCCTTCTCGGTCAAAGATTACGAGGTTGTGTGTGCCTCTGTTATAGACATATACATTGTCGTTGCCGTCCACCGCGACATCGGCAACTTGCTTGAACTCGAAGCCTTGGGGCAGCTGCCCCCAGCCCTCTGCAACCTCGTACATGAAATCGCCGCTTCCAAATGCCATAGTCCTGACCTCCCATATCAGTAAATTGGCTCAGCTGCGGGAGCTTGCCTACCAAGCACGCAGCCATGCGTTGAACGCGATACAAGTGTTGCGTCAATATACGGCTTTTGAGCGCAGAGGGTCAAGTGAGGAAGGAACTTACAATAGGAAGAATAGAGGATAATTAGCTGCGCGCGCCGTTTGGCGAGGCTAGACGACCAGCCGGCAAAGCCGATGTTAGCCAGTGACAGTCTTAATTCAGTTTCCGATGTTCAGTAGCCTATCTTGCGCAGTCGTCATGTAATCCGCAGAAACAGGCGTATGCCATAAGAATACTCGCGCCTGCAATGGCTACTGGAAACAGAATGCCGAGCACCGCTCTTATCCTTACAGGGATTTCTTTGTTGCCGTTGATGCTCACGGGCGAATCTTATCAGCCTATCCGTTGTAATGGTATGTATCCTGCGGAGGGAATTTGCGATCAACATTGATCCAAGAGACGCGTATCAGGCCATACCAGTCGAGTATGCTCAAAACGCTTAATGTGAAAAGCGTCAGCGCGACAACCACGAACAAGAGCTCCATTATCGGCGCAACCGTGATCACATCCATATCGCCCTGATGCAATTACAATAACAGACACGGGCGGACAAGATACACAGGACAAGGTCTATATCCCATCTATCCTGCCCGTCCCGTTGATTAGGCTTAAATCCGATACGCCTTCACAGCCGTGTCGTGGAAAAGCGCGGCTTTTTCGCTGTCGGAGAAGTCGGCTACGATGCGCTTGAACGAGTTCCACATCACATTGTACGAGTACGACACCTTGTCCACCGGGAAGTTGCTCTCGAACATGCAGCGTTCCACGCCGAACTGCTCGATGACATATAGGTAGTACGGCGCCGTGGCTTCCGCCAGCTCGACCGAGCCGATTGGCGTCTCGCGCTCGTGCCAGTCGTTGCCGTAGTTGGGCATGCCGCAGCCGCCCACCTTCACGAACACATTATCGTTCTGCGCCACTTCCGCGATGCTTTGCTTCCAAACTTCCATAACCTCAGCGCGTCTGCCCTCGTATGGACCGATGCCGAGCGGTGCGCCGATGTGGTCAAGGATGATGCGCGTATCCGGGAACGAGCGCGCGAGGTCCACAAGTTCGGGCAGCTGCGGATGGTACATCCACGCGTCGAATGCCAGGTCCATACTCTGCAGCACCGCGAAGCCCTCGCGGAACTCCGGCGTCATCAACACGCCTGCGCCGCGGTCGCGGTATGCGGGTATCACCGGGCTAGGGTCGTGCGAAGTGCCATGCCGTATGCCGCGGAACCTGCCCTTGCCCAGCTCGATATGCGCTTCGAGCACTTCTTGGACAGCGTTGCCAAGCGTCAGATCTGCGTGGCTTTGTATGGCGGCGTTGACATTCGCCGTCACATCGGAACGCGAGGCTGCTTCTTCCGCAACCGCTGCCGTGAATTCAGTCTCGCCAAGCGGCTTCAGATGCTCCGGTCCGTCCTCCCGGTACATCGACGAGCACTCCAAGAACACTGTGCTGACGATGTTGTGTCCCGATGTGAGGTCGCGCTGCAGGTCGTCGAGCATATAGATATTGCCCGGCCGCTCCCACAGGTGGTGGTGCGGATCGCAGATAGGCAAATCCGGGTCGATAGTCTCTTCGATGGTATTTTCTAGCCAGTCGTTGCGTGGCGGTAGCATAACCATTGATGTGCCTCCTAATATCTACCTTCTGTCTTATGTAGCTTTACCGCAATACTCGGAATTGAGGGTGTCATACAAACTATTCACTATACGGGCCACTTGTGCTGTGCGCGGGTTTAATATCGGCTATCGCACTCACTCGGCAACCCGCCTACTCGCCCAACGAATCGCCGAAGTCGGCGTATTTACCAGTGCAGGAACATACATCGGGTTCTATCGTCATGTCAAATTGCGGCGAGATGCTGATATGAAACACACTTTGATGCGCAGTACCTTTTGGGGGGAAGTAATATCCCTTCAGTGGCATTACCGTCATTGACTATACAATGCCCTTACACGACTGAAATACGTAAGAGCAGGGCGCGAACCACTTAGTCCCTTCCCTCCTGATTGGGGAAAGCCGGGATGGGGGGGAATCGCTTTGTGCGACATCTAGCGTTCTATTCAGTCGCCCGTTCCTGCTTCCTGCTGCGGATGATACACGAAATAAAGCAAGAGTCATATATCCGGCGTAATTGATGAGCCTATTGGACCGCCCCATGCAGCCATCCCAATCCTCTGCTACATTAGTCGTATAAGCATAGTCGCGAATGACATTACAACACAACGCCAGCGGCGAAGGGAGGGCACTATGGCTACTATGACTGACAACCTCATCCGGGTTGGCACGCTGAACGAGATTCGGGCGCGTGGATGCACGGTCGTTACGGGCGGCGGGCATACAATTGCCGTGTTCGTGCATGGCGACGCCGTCCATGCGGTGGACAACCGCTGTCCGCATATGGGATTCCCGCTCGACAGGGGCACAGTGAAGAACGGCATCCTCACCTGCCACTGGCATCACGCGCGATTCGACCTATCAAGCGGCGGCACATTCGACCCGTGGGCGGACGATGTTCGCTCGTTCCCGGTAACGATCGATGACGGCGAGGTATGGGTGAACCCATCGCCGCCGGAACCAGACCAGACCGCGCGCTGGTCCAAGCGTCTGCAAGACGCGCTGGAAGACAATATCCGCCTCGTTATCGCTAAGTCTGTATTGGGTTTGGACGCGGCGAAGGCAGACTATCGTGTGCCGCTGGGAATTGGCGCGGATTTCGGCACGACATACTCGGCGGCAGGCTGGGGGCAGGCGATGACGATACTGACTTGCAGTGCGAGCATGCTGCCGTATCTCGACGCCAAAGACCGCACGCTGGCGATGTATCAAGGGCTGATGCATGTTGCGCGCTCCAACGCGGGCATGCCGCCGCGCTTTATGCTCGACCCGCTGCCGACCGGCGAGACGCGGCACGAGGTGTTCAAGCTTTGGTTCAGAAACTTCATCGATGTACGATACGCAGACGGTGCGGAGCGCTGCCTGCGCACGGCGATTGAGGTCGGCATTCCGGAGCAGACCATCGCGGACATGATATTCGCAGCCATCACCGACCACCTCTACGTGGACGGCGGGCATATGCTCGACTTCGCCAACAAGGCGTTCGAGCTACTCGACCATCTCGGCTGGGAGCACGCCGCACAGGTTCTTACCAGCTTGGTGTACGGAATGGCGGGCGTGCAGCGCAGCGAGGAACTGGGCACTTGGCGCAATCCGGAAGACATCGCGACGATGACTTGGCAGGCGCGCGAGGCCCTTGCGGCGGCTTATGACGAGGGCTTGGGCAAGCGCGGTGAGTGGGACGACGAAGGCGCACTCGTCGATATGATACTGCAAGATGATCCCGCAGCAACGCTCGACGCCATAGTAGAAGCCGTGCGAAATGGCGCGAGCGAGGCGCAGATTGGCTCGGCGGTGGCATTCGCGGCGTTCATGCGGATGGCGCGATTCCACACATCCAACGAGTTCAACGACTGGGACACGCTGCACAACACGCTGACGGCGGCGAACGCGCTGCATCAGGCGCTCAAGCGCGCGCCGTCCCTTGAACTCCTGCGTGGCGCGCTGGACACCGCGATGAGCGTGTACTTGGATCGCTTCCTGAACATGCCCGCGCAGCGAGTGCCGGACCCGCTCACGAACGGCACGGCAAACGGCGCAGCGAACCCTGCGATAGACGGCGGTACCTTACGCTCCGACCTGCTGTCCGGCATGGATGTGCAACAGCGCGTAGAACCGTCCGCGCAGATAGTGTCCGACTACATCAGCGGCGGCGCGGAGCCTGAGGGCATCATCGCATCGCTTGGACACGCGATGCTGCGCGAAGAGTCGGGCTTTCATAACTTCCAAATTGTGGACGCGGCGATAAAGCAGCACGAAGAGCGTCGCGGCACAGACGAAGCGCGCGTAGTGCTGATAGCCCTATCGCGCTTCCTCGCGGCGCACGCACCCACATCGCGCGCCGTGCGCCAAACCTACAACATTGCGCTGCGGCTGCACCGCGGGGAGGCGCTGTATAGTTAACGGCCGGGGCTAACAGGATATAGATACGTGCCGTTCTACGTTGACAAAGTGGAACGGCACATATCAGCGTTACTTTCGGACATCAACTGTCAGTTGTAGGATCTGGTTGGGATGCCCAAGTCCTCCTACGAAGGCGTTCTTGGCACTCCAGATTAGTCCGCAGCAACATCAAGCACCAGCACGTCTTGCGAGACATAGTCCATCAGCGATTCAACGTCAGTATAGATTCGGAATCCCGCTTGACTGACAATTGTCTCAACTGGTGTGTCTTCATCAATGAGTAGCGCCACAGGTTGGCTCAATCCCGCCTGCAACCCATCAGGCCATGCCAAATCTATCATTGCCATAGGTTGATCAGTGCGTTCGTTAATTAACTCGTAACTGAATTCACCTTCGGACAATCCCATCGCAACCACTCGCCCATTCACATTCTCCAGTTGTCGTTGTTCCTCGTCGCTGACCACACCGCCCGGTAGGCTGCCTATGTCTGATAACATTTCTCCTATGGGTGTTGGGAGTGAGACAGCGCTTTCTAGGAGATTGTCCAAGAATTTATTCGTAGCCTCCGCCAACAACCTCCGCCTTGCCTCCAGAAAATCTTGGTATCTATCAATCCGATGAAGCTCGCCATCCATAGGTATCCAGTGCGATTCTACTGCGCCGGGATGCTTTTCGGCATACTCTGGAATGTATTTCTCAGGATACTTGTTAGACACCTCAAGGTTCGTCTCTTTCGTTAGAAATGTGAAATTGGCGAGCGCGTTGACCTCATTTCGAGAGTAGCCTCGTTCATACAGCCTCGACTTAGGGAATATGTGGTGCATTTCAAGGCCAGTGCTCTTTCCAAGCATCGCATTGGATAGTTCATTGCCTGTTCCCCAGTCTCTTGCATGGTTCACGCGCGTAAGCATGTATAGCATCGGATAGAAGCGTGCGCCTATGGTAGATGCTGAGAAGTCGTCGGGCGCAATCCGCAAATGTCCGCGAATAATACGCAGATTCTCTATGAGATTATCCAATCCCGTATCGGTATCTTCTATTGCGTTGAGGTCTTGACCTAAGGCAGATTCCGTGGATCCTGAGTACCGTCCCCACAGGAATGTATGGATGTACCAGAACAGCAGTTTATTTGCCTCCTTATAATCCGTCAGATGACCTCCTCGCTGCTCCAAGTATCTTGTCATCACCGGAAACGCATACGGTCCAGCAAGAACTCGTGTGTGGTCGAGTCCAAGTCGAGACGATATGAGATTTAGCAAGTAATCAATGTGTTTCTCGGTTTTGGACAACCCTGCGTTAATTTCATCTGCGCTTTTGTCGGTTATCTCCGAGAATCTGGCTTCTCCAGTTACCAGAGCGTTCAAGCACCTGAGCAGCCATTCCAGTTTGAAATGAAACCCTGCTTCCTTCCATTTAGCTAACCGTAGTTTCAGTTCGTCACGAGCTTCAGGCCAAATCGTGCAAATCTTGGCTAATGCTAAGTCGGCTTGCGACAATTTCGTGCCGCCGCTGTTGATGCGGTTGAATATGTCCACTACTACATCCACGTCAGATTCTGACACTATGTCTTCGTATAGGTCTATCGAGCCAATTGTGGTAACTGCATTCAACCTGTTCACGTATGTTTGTGCCTGCTCTTTCAGTCTTTCATTCTGAAAGATGTTATCCACCATAGGACCAATGCCGTTTTGCATCAGTTCGGTGACATTCACCCAGAACGGGTTATTGTTCATACGAGAGGGAGCGTAGAACTCGAACACTTCAGTTTCTAGGTTAAAATACAGACCGGTGAATGTGTTGGAGTTGCCTTCAAAAAAAGGCGGCTGCTTACCCTTGATAATGCCATATAGTGTAGTTATGCGCTGCTGTCCGTCCAAGATCAGTTTAACCGGGGAGGCCGCAGCAGGAACATCTCCTCGATTATCGACACTTTCAGAGTGCGCTTGCCACATGAGCAAACTGCCTACAGGATATTTGTGGTATAGCGAGTCCATCAGGAAGCGAACTTGATTGCGATTCCAGACATATCCTCTTTGGAAGACGGGAAGCAGAATGAACCCTTGATCAATAGACGATAGTATATTGTCGACATTCATTGTGTATAAATCCTTGTCAATCGCCCTTACGTATTACGAAGACTCCCACGTATGTAATCATACATTCAAATTCTCGTGAAATTATACAACACATAACAAACACGGGCAAAACAAACATGCGGCTTCAGATCATCTCACTGCTCATGTCAGGCGGTTTGGCGCACTCCGCCGCATTGTGATAACCTTGCGCCTGTCAACAAGCCTGCCCAAACTGAAAACTGACGACTGAAAACCAATAACTGCAAGGAGTACAGATATGGCAAAGGTTACCGGCAGCTATCTCATAGCAAAGACGCTCAAAGAAGAGGGCGTGGAGAAGCTCTTCTACCTTATGGGAGGACCTGACTTCGACATCGTGATGGGCTGTCAGGACTTCGGCATCGAAACCATCGACTTCCGACACGAACAGGCGGCAGCATTCGCGGCGCACGCATACTCCCGCGTTACCGGCAAGCCCGGCGTCTGCACCGCGGCGTCCGGTCCCGGCACGCTTAACTTACTCACCGGCGTGTATGCCGCTTCCATCGACTGCTCGCCTATGGTCATCCTCGGCGGCGCGAGCGCGGTTCACGAAATCGGCAGGGACACCTTCCAAGAGGTGGACCAAGAGCGCATCATGGAGCCTATCGTCAAGTATTGGCACCGCCCGACAATGGCGGCGCGCTATCCGGAAATCGTCAGCACCGCGTACCGCCAGTCCATGTCCGGCAGGCCCGGTCCCGTCTATATCGACTGCGGCGCGGATGTGTTGTACGAAGAGATTGAAGAGGACGCGGCGGTAAAGCCCACGCGCGCGGCTCGCAAGTCCGTGCCGTCCGGCGATCCGGCTGCCATCTCCGAAGCTGTGCAAATGCTGGCGGATGCCGAGCGTCCGGTCATATTCTCCGGCGGCGGCGTGTTCTTCTCCGGCGCGGCACCCGAGATGGAACGGCTGGTTGACATGACAAGCACGCCATTCTACACCGCGCCGATGTCGCGCGGCGTTGTGCCGGAAGACCATGCCGTATCGTTCCAAGGAGCGCGCAGCACCGCGCTGCGAGAAGCCGACCTCGTGATGGTCATCGGCACACGGATGAACTGGATGATCAACTACGGCCAGCGCTTCGGTAACGCCAAAGTCGTGCAGATAGACATCGAGGCGAGCGAAATCGCGCACAACCGCGATGTTGACCTCGGAATCGTCGGCGATGCGAAGTCCATTCTCGGACAGATGAACGCGGAAATCGAAGCCAGGCCCGAAGACTTCGCCGGCAGGCTGGAATCGCCGTGGATTTCGCGGCTGCAAGAGGACAACGACCGCCGCGCTGGTCAGCAAGCGGCCCTGCTGAACTCCGACCAGACGCCAATTCACCCGCTACGCCTGTGCAAGGAGATCCGCGACTTCCTAGACCGCGACGCCATCCTTTGCGTTGACGGCAATGAGATTTTGCACTTCGGTCGTCAGTCTTTGCCGACATACGTGCCGGGTCATCGCCTCAACTCCGGCGTAACGGGCACGATGGGAGTCGGGCTGCCTTATGGTATCGGCGCGCAGATTGCCAAGCCGGACAAGCAGGTGCTAGTGCTGCACGGCGACGGCTCGATGGGCATGAACGCGATGGAAATCGACACCTGCGTACGCTTCAATCTGCCGGTCGTTACGGTCATCAGCAACAACGCCGGTTGGACGGCGCGCACGCCCGACCGCCGCAAGCCTGGCCGCGAGCTCGGATTTACGAACTACGACGGCATGGCGCGCGAACTCGGAGCATACGGCGAAGAGGTAACCGACCCGGACGAGATTCGCCCTGCGCTCGAACGAGCCTTCGCCAGCGGCAAGCCCGCCGTAGTCAACGTAATAGTCGAACCAACGGCAGCCGGTGTCTCCCGAGCCTGGGGCGGCTCCCGCATGGAATAGTCACATAACCCAATCCGCACACATCCAATGTAGGCAGCGGCCGGTATGACATCCATTCTCGTCATACCGGCCGCTTTTTCTGTCCAGCATTTAACAGGATGTACAGCGTGGGCAGGATAGATGTACCTTCCCCATCAAGAATAATAAAGAGCCTGAAAATGCCGCCGCTATGTCGAACGCCATGACGAAGCAGGAGACACACGGAATCTTACGTCCACATATTTCAGATTCCTTAAGGCGTTTCGGAATGACAATATCCTGCCAGTCCTGCCCATCCCGTCAAACGCATGGATGGTGCATGGCGCTCACCGCGCCCTTGCGCCTTCCACTTGCACGGTGATTACATCAATGTCGTGGAACTTTTGGTGGCGGACAGATTTGGCGTAATAACGCAGCAGGCGGTACGATACCTCGATCGCGTCCAAGACTTGGGGCTCGTCGTTCAGGTACGCAAGCCTATCTTCCAGATTTTCCACATCGTACGCCGCTGACAGGAACTCCAGATCCGCCACATCGTCGTCAACCTGCGCGTTGATGATGAGCCGCCGCTGCTTGCCCGTTTCGTCCGCCTCTTCCTCGTGCACCATAATCGAGAGCGTCTCTTCGCCGATGGCGCGCAGACTCTCCGTAGATGCTTCGTCCCAATGCTTGTCCGCTGCGAAATCTTGCATAAAGCGGTCGATTTCCGGCATTGAAGACTGATCAAGGTCAACTTCCAGCCGCTTGCGTCTCGCCGATGTCAGCTCTATGAATCCAATCAGCAGCGCGGCGGCAAGTCCACCGGAGGTAACGCTGTTGCTCAGCAGAGCGTC
This sequence comes from Chloroflexota bacterium, assembly GCA_009840355.1. Lineage (NCBI taxonomy): Bacteria > Bacillati > Chloroflexota > Chloroflexota bacterium. The sequence continues at coordinate 95,929 of VXNZ01000049.1, read as the reverse complement.
CAAGGTACCGGTAAGCAGGTCCGCGAAGATGGCCTGGTTCTGGAAGCCCATGCCGACCCAGAAAGATACTGCCACCACTATCGCCTTTCTATGGTCTATCCCATCCTGGGTTACGGTCTGCACGCCCTCTATGAACACCAGCCCCATTATTATCATTATGTACGCTGCAGCCACGGGAGACGGTACGGCTATCAGCAGCGCAGTCGTCTTCGGCACCATGGCCATAGCGATGAATATGGCGCCGGCCCATACTCCCGCGCTACGTGATGCGATCCTCGTGAGACTGACCATCGCCACGCTGGGGGAAGCGGTCATCGTGGGGACAGTCCCCGCCAGCCCTGACGCCAGGTTGCTCAGAGCGTTTATATGGAGTCCGCCCTGGATGACTCTGAAGTCGGTGGCGCGCGGCTGACGCCTGGAAACGCGCTGGATTGCGCTTGTATCGGCAACCGCCTTGAACGATGTGATGACCATTATCAGCAGAAACGCGGGGAGAAGCGCCCAGAACTTGAGCCCAGGAGTAAAGTCGAATCCGGGCCAGACACTCCGGACCTCAGGGGAAAATCCACCCCCGAACCAACTCACTCTCTGCACAAGGTCAATGTCATACAGACCGAATGGCAGACTGACTAGGCTGCCAATCACGATGCCTATCAGCGGCGACCATATCTGTAACGGGCGGGGAGCTCGCAGAAGCATAAAGGCTATCACCGCCAGAGTAACGACAGCAGCAATGGGAGCGGCTATGGGCGATACGGACTTTCCGGGAGGCACTTCCGTCAGTATCCCGAATACCGCCAGAATCACGGTCGCCGCTATCAGCATGAGCACCGTGCCGGACACCACGGGGGTGATTATGCGGCGGAACAGCGAGAGTCGCGCAGCGACGAAGAATTTCAGCACGGATGACAGGACAACCAGCGTTGCCATCATCACAGGCCCGCCCTGCATCAGAGCCGTTATGCAGATGGCGATTGCGGGCTCGGCAGTTCCTATTACCAGAACATGCCCAGTGCCGAAACGCCCAAGTCTAAGGGAATTGAAAATCGTAGCAATACCGCAGACGATCAATGAGGCGAATACAGTCCACCTTAGGTATTCGTGCGGTAGCCCTGCTGTGCGTACTATAATTACTACTGGGACTACGACTAACGCTATCATGACTACCGCTAGTTGGAATCCTGTGATAGCAGCAGTTAGAGGTGGACAAGACTCTTCCGGCTCGTAGAGTATGGTGTCATTCGCGTTCTCTGATGCCAAAGATACTCCTCATGTCGGCGACAAGTCGGCTCCGTATCAACAGTAACTCAAACTCCCACTATTATCCAATCCAGATGTACATTTATCTGACCCAGGTGTAAGTTGTCACTCCATAGGCAGATATTATGTGTTCAGACAGTCCAAGGGAAATACTTACAATCTCGACCGATTGTCTGAGTTTCAAAGCGTGCGTTGCCAGGGTCATAATTTCAGCGCAGCGCTATTATAGTTTCATGTTTAACAATTGTCCAATGGAATTTCCAGCAAATAATTATACATGGAAAAAATTACCGTAAGAAAATAATACGCGGCGCGGGAAAATGCGAAATCCATGCAGCCCCGGCAGTCCCCAATGATGTTATCTTGTGAACGCACATTCTCTAAGCTGACTAATCGTGAAACAAATGACAAAGCCTGTTTCCTATGACTTTACGACACACCTTACGCACTTTTGCCGGGTGCTGCGCACACACGGGCTGCTGATTAGCCCGCAGGAGACGGCGGATGTAATGCGCGCGCTAAGCGCGGTGGACATGATGGACCGTGGCAGGGTGTACTGGTCGTTGCGCGCGCTGCTGCTCTCGCGCCGAGACGAAATCCCCATCTACGACTCGCTGTTCGAGCTATTCTGGAACTTCGAGGAATTACCACTACGCCCGCACATCGACTCAGACGACGACCTAGTTGGCGGCGCGCGCGAGTTCCGCCGAACGCCCAGCGTCGCGATGATGCCCGAAGCCGACGATTCGTCGCAAAACACGCTGGTGCAGATGCTGCGCACAGGCGCGAGTCGCCGCGCAACCGCATCGCCGCCCGACCTAAGCGTGCTGCGTGCTGATGAACTTTCCGAGTTGTCAGCCATCGCCGCGCGAATGATACGCGCGATGGCGTCTCGGCCCGGACGCAGACGTAAGCGACACCGGCGCAAAGGCAGCCCGGACCTGCGCGCCGCGATGCGTCTGAATATGAGCAGCGGCGGCGACGCCATCGTGCTGCCGCGCAAACGCCGCGTGCCCAGAACGCCGCGCTTGCTGGTAATGCTCGATGTCAGCGGCTCGATGGAGCGGCATGTGCAACTGCTCTTGCAGCTCATATTCGCCGTGTCGCAGCACACCAAGCGCGTGGAGGCGTTCGTGTTCAGCACATCGGCGACGCGGGTTACGCGTGAACTCAACGCGCCGTCGTTCAGCGAGGCGCTGGCAGGCATCGGACGCGCAGCGAGGCACTGGTCCGGTGGCACGCGCATAGGCGAGGCGCTTGCACTGGTGAACACAAGATACGAGCAGATTCTCAGCCGCTACACGACGGTCTTCCTGTTAAGCGACGGCTGGGACACAGGCGACCCGGAGCGTCTGTCCCGAGAAGTGCAGCGCATGCGTCGGCGCGTGCACCGCGTAGTCTGGCTCAACCCGCTGCTAGGCAGCGAAGATTACCAGCCACTAACCCGAAGCCTTCAAGCCGCCCTCCCCCACATAGATCACCACGCCTCAGCCCGCGATGTTGAGAGCCTAAAGCGCCTGCCAGCCTTACTACGGTGACGCGCGCCTCAATGCTGATTGCCATAGGGTTAATTGTCACAGGCGAATAAATGTGTCATTTCCATCAAGTACGAACCTGTCGCAAATGATGTCGTCGTATTGCCCGAGATTTGCTAAGCCTAACCTAGCATGTTCAGTACGGTTTCAGGATAAATTAGTTTGCTGAAAACGTGGCTACGGATAGATGACGGCTTAACGCTGTTGGTGGAAGCAGATATAGCGAAAGGCTTCGTACATATGAAAAAGATAATCGGCATAGTAGCTGTACTGATGGCGGCGATAGCGCTAATCGCGGCGACTGATCCGCTTGCGGAATTGACGGAACAGGTCGCCGAGCTTCAGGCACAGATAACCGCGATGGAGACGCACGCATCCGACTTGGAATCGCGCATGGCATACTTGGAACGCTTCGACCCCCGGGACACATTCGAGCCCATTGAAGGCGCAGGCTCTCGACCGATACAAGCAGCGCCGGTTAACGCGCGGCTCCCGTTCGCGGATGGCATAGAAATTGCGGTCATCAGCGCTGCCGTAATCAGGAAGCATTCCGAGGTGAAAGAACTGCCTGAATGGGCAAGGCCCGGAGCGGGTGAAAGCGTCGTCGCAGTCGACGTAAATCTGTACAATGGCACCCGCAAACACGGGTCTGTCAATACTTCTATGTGTCCGTGGGAATCTCAAGACACTCTGGCGACATATTACGGCGGCGACTGCGCAAAATTCTCGTTCTGGAGCATTTTAGTGGAGGATGAGGCATTCCCCCTAGTGGGGCCCACATCTCTGCCAATGGAGGAAGGCGCCAGTCTAAATAGGATAACTCTATATTTCCGTGTCTCAAGTGTCCGACCGCTGGAAGGCGTGCTGGCATACGAGCACCCGGCGAATGAGGTTTCGCACAGGTATTGGCGGATAGACCGTGTGCGGGAGTGGAATTAGTCGCTCACAGATTTGCAGCGCAGATGCAAAGCCGCGCAGCCTGCAAGCCCCGCCGCCGCACATCGATTATCACCCTTCGGCGAGGGATGTGGAGAGCCTAAAGCGTCTGCCTGCGCTACTGCGGTGAGGACGGCACAGAGATTTATGCGTTCAATTCATCCACTGGTACTAGATGCCAGATTACTTCGCCGCGCTCCGCCATTTCAAAAAGCCCGTCGGTAGAATGGCATCCGGCTACAACTGCGTATGAGTTCGCGCCAGTCAGCACATTGATAATATTCGCGTTTCGTACGGCGCGTTGTGCGCCCCGGGTGTCGCCTACGTACGAAGCCTCTATCGCGATGTATGTTTTGCCGCTGCTGCTGTCGTCTATGGATATAATGTGGTCGGCTTGTACGAAGCTTACGATTTCGCCATCGCTCAATCCGGGAGGCGGCAGCTCGTCATTTCGCATAACCTGCATGAATGTCCGCCGTTCACTTCTGCGAACGGGTTGGAGCGTGTGAAACAGAAATCTCAATCCATTCTGTTCACCTACCTGAAGAGCGATGGAATCTTCCTTGTTTCGCGCGGTGGTTTCTACAAAGAAGCCTTTCAGGTGTCCAACGCTCGATTCCGTCCTGTCTATCTTGCCGCTCATCCTGTCTATATCACCGCGCATTACGACGATTTCATCCTCCACTTTACTCAGGCGAGCGTCAGTCTTCGCGGCGAACTCGCGCATCTCAGCTGCGAATTCGCGCACTTCAGCCGCTAACTGCGCGTGCAATTCCGGCAGTGCCAGCAGTTCGGGAGTAAGTACGCGAGAGCGCACCATCTCCAAGATGGCTGGATCGCTGTCCAGCAAATCCACGATGATTTGAGGATTTGCCAGCAACGCGCTTCGGATATCTTCAGTAGTTACCGTTGCCGTAGAATGCTCTCAAATGAACGACAATCATGATTTATCTGTGCGATATTATAGAAAAGTATTGAGGACGAAATTGGATTTTACGAATATAATGTCATGCATAGATTTGACCACCATGGGAGGGCAGTGCCTTACAATGGTAACGGCAGCGCAATCATCAAGGAAATCGATCCCGTAGGCGAGGGAGGGAGCCATGCCCGAATTTCAAATTTCTTCTGACTTCAAGCCCACAGGTGACCAGCCGCAGGCTATTACTAAGGCGGTGGCTGGCATTGATGAAGGGCTGAAGCATCAGACGTTGCTTGGCGTTACGGGTAGCGGCAAGACCTTTACGATGGCGAATATCATCGAGAAGACACAGCGGCCTACGCTCGTCATCGTGCACAACAAGACGCTCGCCGCGCAGCTCGCCACCGAGTTCCAAGATTTCTTCCCGAACAACGCCGTCGAATACTTCGTCAGCTACTACGACTACTACCAGCCCGAAGCGTATGTGCCACGCACCGACACCTACATCGAAAAAGACTCAGATATCAACGAAGAATTAGACAAGCTGCGCCACGCCGCCACGCGCGCGCTGCTCACCCGCCGCGACACGCTCATCGTCGCGTCTGTGTCGTGCATATTCGGTCTGGGGTCGCCAGAGGAATATCAGAGTTTCGTCGCGTATGTGCGCAAGGGCGAGATGCGCAACCGCAGACTGCTCATCCGCCAGCTCGTCGATATGCAGTACGAGCGCAACGACATGGACTTCGCGCGCGGCAACTTCCGCGTTCGCGGCGACACGATGGAAATTCTGCCCGCATACGAAGAACTCGGCGTGCGCATCGAGTTCTGGGGCGACGAAGTGGAACGCATCGTCACGGTTGACCCGCTGACCGGCGAACTGCTCGGCGAACGCGAAGACATCGAGATATTCCCCGCCAAACACTTCGTAACATCGCAGGAAAAGATGCTGCTTGCCATCGAAGACATCGAAGCCGAGTTAGAACAGTGCGTCAAAGACTTGAAGTCGCAAGGCAAGCTGCTAGAAGCGGAGCGGCTGGAGTCTCGCACGCGATACGACATCGAGATGATGCAGGAGACCGGCTACTGCGCGGGCGTGGAAAACTACTCGCGGCATCTGGCACGGCGCGAGGCGGGCAGCACGCCGTACACGCTGATGGACTACCTGCCGGAAGACTACCTGCTGTTCGTGGACGAGTCTCACATGACGCTGCCGCAGATTCGCGGCATGTTCCGCGGCGACCAATCGCGTAAGGAAACGCTGGTCGAATTCGGCTTTCGCCTACCGTCCGCGCTGGACAACCGCCCGCTGAACTTTGAAGAATTCGAGGATCACTTGAACCAAGCGGTCTATGTGTCCGCAACGCCGGGACCATACGAACACGAACACAGCCAGGCGATGATAGAGCAGGTCATCCGCCCGACAGGTCTGCTCGACCCGGTTGTCGAAGTCAAGCCCACCGCCGGGCAAATCGACGATCTGCTGTACCAGATTCGCGAGCGTGTGGCGAAGGGGCAGCGCTGTCTGATAACCACCCTCACCAAGCGCATGTCCGAAGAACTCGCAGATTACCTGCGCGAGATGGGCGTGAAGGTGCACTACCTGCACTCCGAGATAGACACGCTCGAACGAAGCGAGATACTGCGCGACCTGCGGCTGGGCGTCTATGATGTGGTGGTGGGCATCAATCTGCTGCGAGAGGGCATCGACCTGCCTGAGGTGAGTTTGGTGGCGATTTTGGATGCGGACAAGGAAGGTTACCTGCGCTCGCTGACGGCGCTGGTGCAGACCATCGGCAGGGCAGCGCGGCACGAACAAGGCAGCGTGATAATGTACGCCGATGTGGTGACGGACTCTATGAAACGCGCCATCGACGAGACGGAACGGCGGCGCGCGTTGCAGGAAGCGTACAACCGCGAACATGGCATCACGCCGCAAGGCATTCGCAAGGATGTGCGCGACATCACCGAGCGCGTGAAGGCGGTCGCAGAGGCAGCAACGCCATACATCACCCACGACGACATCCCCAAAGACGACCTGACGCGCCTAATCAAAGACCTGGAAACGCAAATGAAAGCCGCCTCCCGCGAGCTGGAGTTCGAGAAGGCAGCCCTGCTGCGCGATCAAATCATTGACTTGCGGAAGGTGTTGGCGGGGTAGGCTAACTGCCGGTGGCGCCTCAAGTGTCCCTTCCCCATTCTCAGCAGCCATATCACGCACCGTCCGCCTGTGTCATTCCGAAGCAACGCGATAAATCTAAAATCGTGATGGCGTAAGCATGGCGGATATTTCGGATTCCTCAGTACGCTGCGCCGCGTTCGGAATGACAAACAGGGGGAGACTGCGCTACGCCGTCGTTTTGCCTATGCGGAATACGGAGGCGTCGCATATGGCGCAGTTGCCGCGTGTGGCGGGGCGGCCGTTCTTTAGCGTTACTTCTACGGCGTTCTTCACTTCTCGGGATGCGCGACACTTGAGACAATAGGCTTCCATCATTGTCATTTCCTCCTATCTCCTAGTCCGCAGAGCGCAGTTGCGGACTGACGACGTAAGTGCATTCAGAAAATTGTATCAGCGTCTAGGTTTTTTTTGAACGAGTTTTAACCATTCGTTCAAAGCAATTCTTCTTGCCCTCTTCTCCCCTCTTCCCTCCAAAAGTGCACATCCTACCCATCTTGTACGTCCCGTTAGGTTATACTTAAAATGTATGCAGGCTTGCCCGGTCGCGCTGTACCGGGGAGGTCTATTTGTGCGTTCAATCTGGCGATGAACTATCAGTGATGAGGATGGGACTATATGACACTTGGCATCTTGCGAGAGTTTATGCGGGGAGTGCCGGAATATCGGAGACTGCGAGATGGCATGCGCGGCGGCGCGCGGCGGCTGACTATGAAGACGACCGCCAAGTCTGCCGCGTTCACGCTCGCCGCGCTGCGGCAGGATGTAGATGCGCCAACGCTCGTAGTCGCGCCGCGTCCCGAAGATGCGCGCCGGCTGTACGAGCAGCTGCTCGCATGGTGCGGCGATGACGACGAAGGCTTGCTGCACTTCACAGAGTCCGAGATCCTGCCCTTCGAGCGGCTAGACTCCGACACTGAGACGGTTCAGCAGCGGCTGCGCGCGCTATCAGCCGTATCCGATTTCGTCGCGCGGCAAGAAACGACGATGCCCGCCGGCGTGCCTGGCGGCGCCGCTGCTGCTAGGGCCGCACGCGCGGACAGCGATGCGTTTGTCCGTGAATCTGCCCGCGAATCTACCCGTCAAGGCGCAAACGGACATCGTAGCACCGTGACAGTATCCACATCGGATAAGACTTCGCCGCCGCTGGTGGTCGCGTCTGTCGGCGCGCTGATGCAGCGGACGCTCGCGCGTGATGTCATGGAAGGCGGCAACCATACTTTGCGGCGCGGCGAGCAGGTCGAGCTTTCGGACATGCTAGACCTTTGGCGGCGGATAGGCTATCGCTTTGAGTCCGCCGTGTACGCGCCGGGCGTGGTCAGCAGGCGCGGCGGCATCATAGACATTTTCCCCGTCGCCGCCGATATGCCCGCGCGCATCGAACTTTGGGGCAACGAGATTGACAGCATAAGGCACTTCGATCCCGCGACTCAGCGTTCCGGCGAGGTCGTGGATACCGTGCAAGTCTCGCCCGCGCACGAAATCCTGCCGTCCATGACGCCATACGGCGACCTGGAACGCCTCGCCGCATTCGTGGATGTGGGCAACTGTACACCGAGCGTGCAAGCGCGTATCCGCGAAGAGCTCGAACTACTGATGGAAGGGCAGAATGTCGAAGAGCAAGGATTTTACGCAGGCTTCTTCAATCAAAGTGGTATTGCCGACTACTTTGCCGACTGCCGCAGCGACGACGGAAATGCAAACGCGCTGCTGGTCGCATACAAGCCCGACGAAATCGCGGACGCCGCCTGGGAAATACAAGAACGCGGGCATCAGCTGCGCGAGACGAAAGAAGCGCGAGGCGAACTGCCGCGCAACTTCCCGTCGTCGCACCTTTCATGGAACGATGTTGAGGCGCAGTTCGCGCAATTCGGGCAGAGGCTCAACCTGTGCGTAAGCTCACAAGTCGTATCCCCTTGGGAAGACAATGCACCCATGCCTGCCCTACCCGGCACAGACAGCACACAGGGTTCTAACAACGCCGGTGCGAACGGAGCAAGCAAGCTGAACGGCACGGCGCGTAATGCCGCCGATGATTCAGGCAATGCCATCGACATCAAATTGCCATTCCTTGCGGCAGCGAACTATTACGGCAATCTGGAGCGATTTGTAGAGGATGTGTGGGAGCTGAGCGAGGAATACAGCGCCACCGTGATAGCAGTAAGCAGCCACTCGCGCCGCTTGTCCGAGATATTCGCCGGCGAGGGCGTCGATGTAACGCTGGCGGACAGTCTGGATCACGCCCCGTCCGCAGGCAGCATAACGTTGATGCAGTCAGCGGCGGGCGGGCTGAGCGACGGATTCTCGCTGCCACTTCATGACGATGCGAGCCAATCCGGTCGGCTCGTCGTGTTCAGCGATGTTGAGATATTCGGCGTGGCGAAGCAGCGGCGCACGCGGCGCAGGTCCGTTACGGCTGCACGCGACGCATTCCTGTCCGAGCTTTCGCCGGGGGATTATGTGGTGCATGTAGAACACGGCATCGGCAAATTCGCAGGCACGGTGCGCGGCGCCAAGGGCGATGAAAGCGACGACAACGACCGCGAATATCTCGCCATCGAATACGCGAACGACGACAAGTTATATGTGCCGTTGGAGCACCTAGACCGCGTAGCGCCGTACATCGCGCCGATGGACCGTCCGCCCAGCCTGACGCGGCTCGGCACGCAGGAATGGCGCCGTGCCAAACAGCGCGCCGAACGCTCCACGCGAGAGATGGCGTCCGAACTGCTGGCGCTTTACGCCGCCCGCGAACTCGCCGAGGGGCATTCGTTCGTGCCGGACGCGCAGTGGCAATCCGAACTGGAAGAGTCGTTCCCGTTTGAGGAAACGCCAGACCAGCAGCGCACCATCGACGAAGTGAAGGCGGACATGGAATCGCTCAAACCGATGGACCGGCTGGTATGCGGCGATGTCGGCTACGGCAAGACTGAGATCGCGTTGCGCGCGGCGTTCAAGGCTGTGATGGACGGTAAGCAGGTCGCGGTGCTCGTGCCCACAACCGTTTTGGCGCAGCAACACTACGCTACATTCTCGCAGCGGCTCAGCGCATTCCCCACGCGCGTCGAAGTGTTGAGCCGCTTCCGCACGCCGCAAGAGCAGCGGGATGTCGTCGAGCGGCTGTCAAAGGGCGAGGTGGACATCTGCATCGGCACACACCGGCTGATACAACGCGATGTGCGGTTCAAAGAATTGGGATTGGTCATCGTGGACGAAGAGCAGCGCTTTGGCGTGGCGCATAAAGAGCGTCTGAAGCGGATGCGCGAAGAAGTGGATGTGCTGACGCTGACCGCCACGCCGATACCGCGTAGCCTGCACATGGCGCTCGCCGGCGTGCGTGATATGAGCACGATGGAGACACCGCCGGAAGAGCGCCTGCCCATCAAGACCTATGTCTCGGAAATCAGCGACGCGCTCACACGAGAGGCGATACTGCGCGAGATAGACCGACAAGGACAGGTGTATTTCCTGCACAATCGGGTGTACAACATCGACTATATGGCGCGGTACATCGGGCAGCTCGTGCCCGAAGCGCGCGTCGGTGTGGCGCATGGACAAATGGGCGAAGGTGAACTTGAAGACGTGATGCTGGAGTTCGCTGAACACAACCTAGATGTTCTTGTGTGCACAACCATCATCGAATCCGGGCTGGACATCCCGAATGTGAACACGCTCATCATCAACCGCGCGGATACGCTGGGACTGTCGCAGTTGTACCAACTGCGCGGACGAGTCGGACGCAGCGCGAGGCGGGCATACTGCTACTTGCTGGTGCCGCCGTCGGGCAGCCTAACTGAACCTGCCGAAAAGCGACTGCGAGCCATGCTGGATGCCAGCGAATTAGGCGCGGGATTCCGCATCGCGATGAAGGACTTAGAGATACGCGGCGCGGGCAACATCCTGGGCGCAGAGCAGAGCGGCAACATCCACGCGGTCGGGTTCGACCTGTACACGCGGCTGCTATCGAACGCGGTGGAAGAACTGCGCGCGCGTGGTCAGCAGAACGGCGCTGCGAACGGCGATATGCCCGGCGCAACATCGAACGGCAGCGCCACGACCAAGCCGATGGACGGCAGCGCGACACCATCCGAAAGCGAACCGGCCGAACCGACATTGGACATCGGCGTACCCGCGAGCATCCCGGAAGACTACATCGAAGACTTGCCATCGCGCCTGCGAATGTACCAGCGCATCGTAACGCTGAACACGTCAGAACCTGCGCAAGACAGTAAAGGCGATGACGATGCGGTGAAGGCGCGCGTAGGCGAGATTGAAGACGAACTGCGAGACAGGTTCGGTCCCTTGCCGTGGCAAGTGCGCAACTTGCTGTACGCAACGAGGTTGCGCTTGTACGCCAAGCAAGCGGGCATAGAGTCGGTAACGCGCGAGCGCAACCGAGTAGTGCTGCGCTACGGCGGCGAGATAGGCGGTGCGCGCCGAGCAATGCAGCGAGCGCTAAGCCGTCAAGCCGAAATCGGCAACACCCAAGTGCGCCTCCCAATGGAATCCCTATCCCCTAACTGGGAGCCCGCCTTAGAAACCGCGATCAAGGCACTGGCGGATTTCACACGGCGTACGGTGGCGGCGCAGCTGGGGGATGTGGGATAACGACCAGCGTATGAGCGCGTTATCTGCTTTCGAGTTCTTGGAGCAAGCGGTCAAGGCTCGCCTCGGCGTTGTATTCTGCTGACCTTCTGGATACGATGTACATTTGCGCTAGTCGCGTGTAGTTATCATCGCCAGGCTGTTGGCGAATAATCTCAACCACTTGCCCGCTGTCGTCCACTATACTCAGAGAGTATGCCTTATTTCCTAACTGAGAAGGTTCATGCTCTCTTATGAAGACTGCGTCGCCGTTGAATTGCACTTTGTAGATGCGTTCAGACGGCGTCTTTTCCCACTCAATTCTATTCTGTGAAGTTTTTTCTGTGAGGGTGGTAATCAATTGAGCGGTTTTTTCCTGCATCGTTGTCATCACGAACGCCCTCCAATGTCCGACGCGCCAGTAACACGTTGCTCTTGCTTCACGCGGGCTTCGTCAAGCAGTTGCTGTATTTTCAAAAGACCGGAGTCAATTTTTGCAGCGTCAATCTGCGTTCCCGTATAGACAGATTTCCTAACAGTCGTCTCAATATCCATCAATTGGATTATAGCATTATCAAAACGGGTTACATCTTCCTCTGTCTGGCTTGTCTGCAAAGCGGTAATCAGTTGGCGCAATTGAGTATATCTATCAAGCGCCCGGTTGAAATCATTATTCTTATGGAGTTCCTTCAAGAGTTCTACCAGAGCAATCGCCTGCGTCAATTCGGATATAGCTATCGTTTGAAAGACGGCTTGGCGTGCTGCGTCAGAGGCTTTCTCTGCGGATATGGCAGTGGAGCGAGCTTTCAGCGCCAGTGTTAAGCTGATGCCCGATACGATAAGACCGCCTAATCCGATTATGAAGCTTGCGATTTCCATTTGTCTGATGTCAACAGCTATTCTCTTGCTACATTACATCGCAGAGTTTTCAGTCGGCTCCCCAACCGGGACGATGCAGTAATTCGCGCTGTTTTCCAATAGGCGGGCTATCACTTCGACGGATAGGTTGCGCGGGTAGGCGGACATTGCCCAGCGCTCGGTTAGGATTTCGCTTATCTGCTGGGCGCTCATTGGCTCGTTGCCGTTGGCTAAGATGATGCGAAAGACGGCTTCCTTGAGCGGCGTGTCGGGCAGTAGGTAGTCCGCGTCGTGGCTGCTGCTGGCGACGATGAGGTCGATATAGGGAGCGATGTCGGATTCAACGGTCGGCTCTTCTTCGAGCGCCTGCCTGTCCATGTAGCCGAGACGGTTGGCTATCATCAGCGGCAATGCCGCGCCGATTTCCGCCGCATGCTCTTCAGATATGATGAACTTGCGGCTACTTCCACTGCCATCGCTGCTCTGCGTGATTTCTTCGCTGGTCAAGGTTGGTGCCCTCCGGTGTGGTTGGTCAGTACAGGATGTTTGAGATTGTTCCGTGTGTTCGTGATTGGTCGCGAGAAGGTGCTTATCGAATGGATTTGGTGGATGATAGACGCATTCGCCGCATCGCCAGCCCTGCACTATTGCCTCTCCCTCGTTGCGATAAATCTTCCTGTTGAGAGAGAGGGCAATTTGCGAGCGGCAGCGCGATGTCTGGCTGCTATAAAGTATCTTCTGACCAATCTAGCATTTGGACTTGGACGGTCTCGCCCGGTTGCTTGACGGGGACGTTCTCCGGGCAGATAGCAAGTCCGTTAGCGCGCGCCATCGATGTGAGCAGGTTGGAGCCTTGCTCGCCGGTTAGCGACGCGCGATATTCGCCGTTTTCGCGGCGAATTACTGCGCGCGCGTACACTCGCCGGTCGTCGCCGTTGTGTATTGGCTCGTCTAGGACAGCGCTGATTGTCGGCTTGGGCATGTCGGGTTTGCCGAGCATGCGGCGTATCGCTGCCCTGCCGAACTGCTCGAATGCGACAATCGCGCTGACCGGATTGCCGGGCAGACCAAGCAGCGGCACTTTCCTGCCCTCGTCTGCGTTCAACACGCCGAAGGCGAGCGGCTTGGCGGGACGCATCCGCACCGACCAAAAGTCTATCTCGCCGTGCTGCGCCAGCACATCCTTCACCATGTCGTAGTCGCCATTGGACACGCCCGCCGATGTTACCAGCATGTCGGAGTCTAGCCCGGCACGCAGGCTGGCGTTCATAGATTCAAGGTTGTCGCGGGCTATGCCGATGAGCTTGGGGACGCCTCCAAAGCGGAGCACGGTGGCGGCGACGGAGTATGTGTTGCTGTCGTATATCATGCCTCGGCTGTACGGCGCGCCCGGTTCGAGCAGCTCGTTGCCGGTAGCGAGAATGGCGATGACGGGACGGCGCAGCACGCTCACCGCATCATATCCGAGCGATGCCAGAACGCCGATTTCCGATGGGCGGAGCATGGTTCCCGCTGACAGCACTATCTCGCCATTACGCACATCCTGCCCAGCCGGACGAATGTGGTCACCGACCGCCGCCTGATAGCGTACGCCGATTTCCGAGAGCGTTGCGCCGGACGCGCGTCGCTCCATCTCGTCCGTGACCTCGAATGGCACAACGGCATCGGCGCCGTCCGGTACGGGCGCGCCGGTCATAATGCGCACGGCGTTGCCTTGCGTAACTTCGATGGTTGGCAGCTCGCCCGCCGCGATGGTGCCCGACACTTGTAGCGTTATCGGGCCGTTCGCCGATGCGCCCTGCAAATCTGCCGCCTGCAGCGCATAGCCGTCCATCGCGGAGTTGTCAAGTGGCGGGATGTCGTGGCTTGCCAGCGCGTCTTCGGCTAGCACCTGCCCCAGCGCCTCGAGCAATGGCACACGCACGGCTTCCAACGGCTGGAAGTGTCGGAGAATGCGCTCTAGGGCTTCCTCCACGCTGAACCTTGCTTCGCCGCAGTGGCTGTGTCCGCCATCACTGCGCGCCGCCTGTTCCCCGTCGTTGTCGTGCTGATCTCCGTTGTCGTGATTGTGAGTATCATTCCGAGCGAGTCCAGGTTGTCCGTGTGAGCGGTGGGCATTCGTAGTCATTCGCTGTCCTTTGCGCTGGTGTGACTGCCATAGATATGATATGGGAATATGTGGTTTAGTCGCCGCCCGCTGACTAGCGGGACAGCAAGCTGTGATTGTCCTCTGCTTCGCCTGATATGGACATCATTGCGGCGTATTCACCGCCTGATGATTGCTGTGCTGGCGCATCCGTCGGGCTGCCATCGGTACAAATGTCGCCCAGAACATCGCGGATGCCGCGCAACCAGTCTTGGAACTCGTCGTCCGTTGGCGCGCACAGCCCCGCGTTAGCGTGGAAGTAGAAGAGGCGCATCAGCGTCAAGCGCGTCATAGTGCGCGGCAACTCGCCGCTCAGGTCGTTGCTGTGTATTACGAGCCGCTGGATTGTCTCGATTTCGGACAGATCCACCAGCGTCTGCAAGTCCGACAGATTATTTTCGCTGAGATTCAGGAACTCTAGGTCGAGCGCCTGCAGGTCGTCCATGTACGCTGACATATGATCGTCCGTGATATAGCTGTTATGGATGCCCAAGCCAGTCAGGTTGTGGAGCGCGTATAGCTCGGCAAGCACATCCTCGCCGTCAATGTTGTTGCCGCCTATGTCTAGGAAACGCAGCTCGGTCATCCTGTCCAAGCTGTTGACGAACCTGCCTGCCAAGAGGTTATTGTCCCATAGATATATATGGGTGAGATTTGACAGGTCCGCTATCTCCGTGGGTATCGGACCGCTAAGGTTGTTGGACGCGATGGAGAGCTGGCGAAGCTCCGTGAGATTGCCTAGAGATGCCGGAATGACGCCGCTCAGTTCGTTTACTGTCATGTGCAACCTCGTTAAGTTTTGCAGATTGCCCAGCGTTACCGGAATTGCGCCGCTCAGTTGGTTACGCCCCAGGTGCAACTCTTTGAGGCTTGCGAGACTACCGAGTTCCGACGGGATCGCACCGCTCAGTTCGTTTCTGAACAACATCAGTGTTTCGAGATTATGCAGGTTGCCGAGTTCCGGCGGAATCGCGCCGCTGAGTTGGTTGCGTGCGAGATACAAGCCTTCGAGGTTATACATGCCTCCTAACTCGGCGGGAATCGTGCCCACCAGATTGTTGCCGATAAGGTAGATCTCCGTCACGCTACCCTCGTCGTCAGTCGTTACACCGTGCCATTCGGAGAGCGGCGCGTCAGTCAGCCAATTATCGTTATTTGTCCAGTCCGCGCCATTCGTGGAGTGGTAGAGCGCCCTTAGCGCGGTAATATCCGGGCTGGCGATAGTCAGCGTGAAATCGCCCGTCGCCTCGTTCGCGTAAGTCGTGGCTTCGACAATGTAATTGCCGGGATCAAGCGTTATCCGAATGCCGGAGCTTCTCGGGTGCAGGTCGAATATGTTGTGGTCGTAGTTGTCGTTCTCCTCCACGACCATGCCATATTCGTCGAGCAAGAACATATAGGTGTCCGTCCGCGATACAAGCGTGATATCTATCGACGATGTTCTATCTACAGTGAAGCCAAAGAACTTCGCATAGTGCTCGCCATTCTCCATTCTATTCTGTGACACACAGTCGCTCGTCCAGGCATCATCGATGGTAGAGTCACTGCCGACGATGCTCTGAAGTGTGCAGCCTTCGGGTATAGGATTACCAGGCATTGGCGTTGGCGGCTGGGCGTCTTCGCAGAAGGGCAAGCCGAGTTCGTCGAAGTCATTGCTATTAACTTCCCGCAGAGCGGCGGGGACGCAGCCAGTTAGTTGGTTGCCGGCGAAGCGCACATACCTTAGATCGGTGAGATTTCCTATCTCGGGAGGGATTGTGCCGGTAAGTTGGTTATGATCGAGCAACAGCCAACGCAGTCCATCGAGATTACCTAGCGCAGACGGTATATCGCCCGTCAGTTGGTTGTCGTCCAGGCTCAAATACATAAGCGCGGCGAGGTTGCTTAACTCAGGAGGAATGGAGCCAGTTAGTTCGTTCTCATTTAAGCTCAGATCTGTCAAGTTAATGAGTTTTGCCAATTCAGAAGGAATAGTTCCTGCCAGTTGGTTGCCATCGAGTCTCAGTGAGTCCAACATAGAGAGGTCACCTAGCTCGGGAGGAATATGTCCTGTCAGATGGTTGTTGAAGAGTTCCAGATATTTCAGATTGGTGAGGTTACTTAGTTTGAGAGGAATAGCACCTGTCAATTCGTTGTTGGAAAGATCGAGTAGTTCCAAGCGAGTGAGATTGCCCAACTCCGAGGGAATAGCGCCTCTCAATTGACTGCCAAGCGTCAACTCTTCAAGAGCATCCAAGTCACCTAATTCTGCCGGTATGTGACCTGACAGGTCATTTGAGTCAAGGTCTAGTATGATGACACGCCCGTCAGAGTTTATGGTTACGCCTTTCCAGTACTGCAACGGTTGCTCGCTGAACCAATTGGTATTGTCCCTCCAGTTATCGCCGTTGGTGGTGTTGTAAAGCGTGGTCAGCACTTCAACATCCCGCGCGTCAGGTGTCGTGGAGAGTGGGATGCAAATCGAAATATCTACATCATCACTGACTGATTGCATCCATTCTTGGAATGCAGCATCGTCCGGCAGGCAGAGGCCAGCGTTCTCAAAGTACTCGAACGACCTCAGATGCGTCAAAGCAGTCAAGTTGCGGGGAAGTTCGCCCCATAGTCTATTGTATTCCAGACTCAGTACCTCTAAATGGGTTAGACTGCCCAATTCCGGCGGTATCGTTCCTATTAAAAGATTGTCCGGCAGATACAAGAAAGTCAGATTAGTCAGATTGCCCAGTGTTGGTGGTATCGTACCTTCAAGTCTGTTCGAATGGAGGTCAAGCTCCACTAAATTGGTCATTCGGGACAATTCCGATGGGATGGTCCCTGTCAGTTTGTTGTTACTCAAGTTTAGGAGTGCCAGATTGAGGTTTCCCAATTGGGAGGGTATAGGACCCGTTAGTTGGTTATTTCCGAAGTCCAATCCTTTCGGATTATAGAGTCCGCCCAATTCAAGTGGGAGTTGCCCTGTAAGTTGGTTGTCGTTGAGGCTCAGATTGTGGATCCACCTCTTGCCATCAGTCTCCACGCCGTACCACTCGTCCAGCGGCGCATTCGTGAGCCAATTGTCGTTGCGCCGCCAGTTATCGCCGTCGGTGGCGTGGTAGAGGGCGGTTAGGGCGGCACGATCGTTGTCGTCGGACGCGCTGAAGTCCACGCCGGTTACGGTCAATGTGAAATCGCCGGTCACGCGCTCGAGGTATGTGGTGGCTTCGATGGTGTAGCTGCCTGCGGAAAGACTTGCGATGATACGAGAGTTGTAGTTTCGGACGTCCAAGTCGATGTCGTCGTTTTCATCGATGAAGTCGCCTTGTTCGCTGTGCAGGAAGAGATATGGGTCGGCCTCGGATTCGAGGGTTATCGTTACTTCCGCCGGCTCGGTAAGTCTGAGGGAGTAGGAGCGGGCGTAAGAGTCTTGGCGATATTGTGAGGTGCAGTCGGACGTCCAGCTTCCCTGGACAGTGTTGGATGTGAGCAACTGAATGCCGCAGCCCGTCTGCGCCGCTGCGCCGCCGGATGCCATGAATGACGCGAGTATCAAGGACGCAAATACAATAACGATTGTGGACGCGGGGATGGCTCTCATTGTGATCGTTTCTCAAGTAGCAATTCGTCGTATCCTTATAAAAAGTTTATACACAGGGCAGGGATAAGTGTCAAGGAATGGCAAGTTCGCTGAACGGCAGCCCCTTCTTCAATCATCGTACTCAATCATAGCCATGCAACGGCACTAGGCAGAGTGATACAATGCGCCGCGATGATATGTCCCTTCCTTACAGGTAGGAATGTCCACAAGCAAGAATGGCAATTTAACAACGAGGTACAAATATCTATGGCTGCGAACGAACGATACGATGTTGTAGTGGCGGGCGCAGGCAATGCCGCACTTTGTGCGGCGATGGCGGCGGCTGACGAAGGCGCTTCCGTGCTTGTGCTGGAGCGCGCGCCGGAGTATTTACGCGGCGGCAACTCATTCTTCACGGGCGGGCTGTTCCGCTTCGCCTACGACGGCATCGAGGACATACTCGGCATCATCCCGGAGATTGGTGAGGACGAGCGCGAGACCATCGATGTCGGCAGATATACTCAGGCGCAGTTCTACGACGACCTGATGCGCGTTACCGAAGGGCTGTCCGACCCGGAGTTGGCGCAGGCGCTGGTATCGCAGTCGTACCCGGCGATGAAGTGGATGCAAGAGCAAGGCGTGCGCTGGATTTTAGCGTACGGCAGGCAGGCGTTCCGGCATGAAGGCAAGCTGCGCTTCTGGGGCGGTCTCATCGTGGAGGCGGTCGGCGCAGGCAAGGGACTGACCGACCAAGAATTCGAGATACTGGAGCGCAAGGGCGTGCCGGTGCTGTACGGCACGAAGGCGCACAGCCTGAACACCGACAATCGCGGCGGCATCACCGGGCTGACCGTGCGAGACGCCGACGGATTCCGCGACATCGACACGAACGCGGTAGTACTGGCGTGCGGCGGCTTCGAGTCGAACACCGAGATGCGCACGCGCTATTTGGGACCCGGTTGGGAATTGGCGAAAGTTCGCGGCACGCAGTTCAACACGGGCGACGGTATCCGCATGGCGCTGGACATCGGCGCGCAATCCTACGGGCACTGGAGCGGCTGCCATGCGGTGGCGTGGGATATGAACGCGCCGGCATTCGGCGACCGCAACATCGCGGACTTGTTCCAAAAGCACTCGTATCCGTTTGGCCTTATCGTGAATGTCGAAGGCAAGCGCTTCGTGGACGAAGGCGCGGATTTGCGGAACTACACCTACGCCAAATACGGCAAGGAGATTCTGGCGCAGCCGCAGCGCGTGGCGTTTCAGCTGTTCGACCAGAAGACGAAGCACCTGCTGCGCGACGAGTACTTCATCCCGCAGGCGTCGCTTGTGGAATCGAACACGATAGAAGGACTGGCGGACGGGCTTGGCATCGATGTGGAATCGTTGTCGCAAACGGTCGCAGAGTACAACGCCGCCGTGCAGCCGGGCGACTACAACCCGACCGCACTGGACGGCAAGCGCACCGAGGGCATCGACCCGCCGAAGTCGAACTGGGCGCTGACGCTCGACGAGCCGCCATACATGGGCTACGCGGTAACCTGCGGTCTGACATTCACCTTCGGCGGCTTGAAGATAAACGCCCAAGCGCAAGTAATCGACACCGAAGACGCGCCGATACCGGGGCTATACGCAGCCGGAGAGCTGACGGGCGGCTTGTTCTACAACAACTACCCCGGCGGCTCAGGGCTGATGGCAGGCGCCGTCTTCGGCAAAATAGCCGGCGAGCATGCGGGGCAGTACGCTCGAAAATAGGCGTATAGGCGCGGATGTATAATCGCATTTCTTGTGGCGGTCTGCCTGTTTATCCTTTTGCTCGCGGGGCGGCGTTTGGGGTGAGAGCGAGGAGGCGTATGTCGAGGGATTGAGGCGCGGTATTATGTTAACTTTCTGAACATCATTGTGGCATTGAAATCGTAGGAAATGAGGTTGACTAATGAATGTCGCAAGTTTCGACAGTACCAAACTTCGCATAGAAGATATGCTGAATAACGTTAGCAACGGGAAAACTCAACTCCCTGATTTCCAGCGTGGCTGGGTGTGAGATGACCATCACATCCGAGACCTGATAGCCAGCGTTTCACTGTCGTTTCCCATCGGTGCTGTAATGACGCTGGAAACTGGTGGGCCTGATGTCAGTTTCAAGCCACGCCCGATAGAAGTGCCGATGAGGCAATTCGGAATGTAAAACCAGACGTCCTTGTGCTAGATGGTCAGCAACGGTTGACTTCACTCTTCCAATCTTTGAAGGCAGGAAAACCAGTAGAGACGAAAGATACCAGAGGGCGCAAAATCCGGCGCTGGTATTACTTGGACATGGAGAAGTGCGTCTCTGATGACGCTGATAGAGAGGACGCCGTTCTGTCAGTTCCCGAAGATCGTGTAGTGAGGACATTCCGAGGGGAGGACATTACCAACCTTTCTACGTCTGAACAGGAAT
Organism: Chloroflexota bacterium; assembly: GCA_009840355.1. Lineage (NCBI taxonomy): Bacteria > Bacillati > Chloroflexota > Chloroflexota bacterium. The sequence continues at coordinate 75,519 of VXNZ01000049.1, read as the reverse complement.
ATGCTAATGACATGTTTCCTATCAGACACCTCTTTAACTCTTCGCAGTGGAGGCGTGGCTACAATAAATATTGGAATCACGACTCTTGTAAATCAGATCTATGGGACAAATTTGAGGAGCAGGTCATCGATGGCTTCAAACAATACCAAGTCCCTGTAATTGAACTTGATAAAGAGACATCGAAGGAAGCTGTCTGCATCGTCTTTGAGAAGGTGAACACGGGAGGGGTCACCCTCACGGTATTTGAACTGCTGACCGCATCCTTCGCGGCTGACAACTTCCAACTTCGTGAGGACTGGGCTGAAAGAGAAAGTCGCCTGAAAAACGCTCATCCTGTCCTACGCCGGATGGAAAGCACGCTTTTCTTACAAGCTCTCACGCTGATTGCGACCAAAGTCAAAGGCGGAGCGGTTAGTTGCAGGCGAAGAGACATCCTTCGGCTGAGTGCTGCTGAATACGAGGCTTGGGCGGACAAGGTAGAAGATGGATTCAAAAAGGCAGCGCGATTTCTGCATGGGCAGAAGATTTTCAAAGCGAGCGATTTGCCATACCAGACCCAACTTGTTCCCCTAGCTACAATTTTGGCAGATTTGGGAAATGTTGCTGATACGGAAGGCGCTCGCCAAAAGATTGCGCGCTGGTATTGGTGTGGCGTATTGGGGGAGATTTACGGTGGCGCAGGTGAAACACTGTTTGCCCGCGACCTTCCTGAAGTTTCAGGTTGGGTGAAAGGCGATGGGGCAGAAATGCCCTCTACTATTCAAGACGCGAACTTCCAAGCGAACCGCCTACTTACTCTACGGACTCGCAATAGCGCAGCATACAAAGGAATCCACGCTTTGCTCATGCGGGATGGCAGTCGCGACTTTTGCAGCGGTGAACCTGTTGAGGCTCAGACCTTCTTCGATGACAACATTGACATACACCATATATTTCCGCAATTGTGGTGTAACCGGAATGGAATAGACCGCAACATATTCAATAGCATCGTTAACAAGACTGCTCTCTCTGCAAGCTGCAATCGGAGCATTGGTGGAAGGGCACCTTCTGAGTATCTGCCTACAATAGAACGAAAAGCAAAGATAACAGTTGCCGATATGGACAAGATATTGGCATCCCATCGCATCCCTGCAACGACATTGCGCGCGGACGACTTCAACGGGTTTTTCGCAGGACGCGCCGAGGAACTCATCAAAAGCATCGAGGCGGTCATGGGGAAGAATGTAACTCGTGAAGATGGCATGTTTTGGCTTGGTGAAACCATCGACGAATACGATGACGGCCCCACAGACTGGGATGAGAATGTAAGTTAACAAGGAGCACCCCCACCAATGAAAATCACATCCATCACCGCCCACCCCGCCTCCGCCGCCCCTCGCGGGCAGGCGCGCAACTATATGTTCGTGAAGATTGAGACCGATGAGGGCATTACCGGCTGGGGCGAGGCTACATCAGGTCCGCTCGCGGTCGCCGCTATGGTCGAGGAGTTCGGGCAGGTTCTCATAGGCAAGGACCCACACCGCATCGAGGAGCACTGGCAGACGCTCTACCATCACTTCCATGTGCGCGGCGGCGTTGTGCAGATGTCCGCCATAAGCGGCATCGAGATTGCGTTATGGGACATCAAAGGGCAGGCGCTCGGCGTTCCCGTCTATCAGCTTCTCGGCGGCGCGATGCGCGACAAGCTCTGGTGCTATGGCAGATGGGACGGCCTGACAGTCGAGGATGCCGTGGAAAACGCGCTGCGCCACACCGAGATGGGACTTACCGCGCTCAAGGGCGACCCGTTCGACCATCGCGGGCTGTTCATCCCCATCGAAGCGGAGCGCATCGCGGTCAAGAAGCTGGAAGCCGTGCGCGAGGCGGTCGGCGACGATGTGGAGCTGCTGGTGGAAGTGCACGGCAGGCTGGCGCCGGCGGACGCGATCCGCATCGGCAACGCCATGGAGCCATACCGCCCATTCGTCTATGAAGAACCCGTGCCGCCGCAGAACCTCGACGCCATGCAGCGCGTCGCCGAGCAAGTGAACATACCGCTTGCAACCGGCGAGCGCCTGTACACCAAGTGGGACTACACCGACCTGCTGCAACGCCAGATTGTGAAGATGATCCAGCCCGACATCGTGCAGGGCGGCGGCATATCAGAGCTGAAGAAGATTGCGGCTATGGCGGAAGCGCACTATGTAGGTTTCCAGCCGCACAACCCATACGGTCCCCTTTGCACGATAGCATCTCTGCACCTCGACGCCTGCGTTCCCAACTTCATGATTCAGGAAGGCGGCATACACCCGTGGTTCCAGGACGCATGCACCGGAGACTTCCCCGTGCAGAAGGACGGCTTCCTGCCGCTGCCGACGGGAACCGGGCTGGGCGTAGGTATGAACGAGGACTGGCTGAGGGCGAATCCTTGGCGGGACGATGCAGCGGTTTGGCGTCCGGCCGACGGCGCAATCCTCTCCCTGCAGCAGACGAACTGGTCGTAGAGTCGGGAACCGCTATGGAACGGGCGTAGGATCGGGCACAGCGGGCAAACAATCGGTGTCGTTCGTGGCTGCGATTCCGTTGTAGGAGATGCCTTTCGGCTATCCGCAATATCAAGAAGGTCGCCTTCCTCCCAATGCCATGAGCAGGGATGATAGCGCACGCCCAAGGCAAAAGTCGTCACATCGCCATCGCCCGAGTGTATGCCGGCGTACACTTCCACCGTAGGTACGAATATGACAAAGGACATGCCCAAATGACCGACCAACCTACCAGACGCCCCAACATCATCATCTGCCTTGTGGACGACCTTGGGTTTTCGGACTTGGGGAGCTATGGGTCGAGCCTGTTGACTCGCAATATCGATGCGCTTGCGTCGAATGGGATTCGGTGTACGCAGATGTACAACTCCGCGCGCTGCTGCCCGTCCCGCGCGGCGCTGCTCACGGGCTTGCATCCGCATCAAGCCGGCGTCGGGCATATGACCGCCGACTACGGCATTGATAGCTATCAGGGCTATCTGAACGACAGGTGCGTGACCATCGCGGAAGTGCTGAGAACCGCCGGATACCGCACGCTGATGAGCGGCAAGTGGCACGTCGGCGGCAACTTCCATCCGCCCGTGCCCGAGTTCGGCTGGCCCACCGGCGAAGAAGGCTACCCCACGCCACGCCAGCGCGGCTTCGATCGGTTCTTCGGCATCTGGGGCGGCTATAGTTCGTTCTTCAACCCGGATTCGCTCGGTTTGGACGATACGCCTATCAAGGCTGAGACTCCGGACTTCTACCTTACGGAAGAGATTACGAACCACGCAATTCAGATGATAGACGAGGGCAGCGATTCAGACGCGCCGTTCTTCCTGTACCTGTCGTACACCGCGCCGCATTGGCCCCTGCACGCGCTCGAAGAGGACATCGCCAAGTACGAAGGCGCATTCCGTCAGGGCTGGGACGCCGAACGCACCGCACGCCACGAATCACAGAAATCCATGGGCTTGCTCGACGAGAAGTGGCAAATCAGCCCGCGTGACGAGGACGCGCCGGACTGGAATGATGTACGGCACAAGGACTGGGAAGACTTGCGCATGGCGGTTTATGCCGCGCAGGTTGACCGCGTGGACCATGGCATCGGGCGAATCATGGGAAGGCTGCGCGAGCTGGGCGAGTACGACGACACGCTTTTCATGTTCTTGTCGGACAACGGCGGTTGCGCCGAGTTGTTCCGCGAAGACAACGACATCCCCGTGCCGAGCATATATTCCACGCCGACGGTGGACGGCAGGCCCGTTACATCGGGCAATATCCCCGGCGTTCGACCCGGTCCTGACGACACCTTCATGAGCTACGATCTGCCTTGGGCGAATGTGAGCAACGCGCCGTTCCGCCTGTTCAAGAGCTGGATGCAGGAGGGCGGAATATCCACGCCGTTCATCGTCCACTGGCCCCGGGTCATCGGACAGCCGAGCATCGACCACAGCACGATGTACATCACCGACATCACCGCGACCTGCATCGACGCGGCAGGCGCGACATATCCCACCGAATACCAAGGCAGGCAAATCACGCCCATCGAAGGCGAAAGTTTTCTGCAAATGCTGCAAGGGCGAGATTGGCAGCGAGAAGCGCCGATATTCTGGGAACACGAAGGCAACCGCGCCGTCCGAATCGGCGAATGGAAGCTCGTATCGGAGTATGGCTTGGCATGGGAGCTGTACAATATGGACGAAGACCGCACCGAACTCAACGACCTGTCGTCCGGTGACGCCGACCGTGCGCGCCGAATGACGCGCCTATACGAAGAATGGGCGGCGCGCTGCCAAGTAATGCCATGGCCGGTTGACCCGCGCTCCCGCAGCGGCAAATATCCTACGCTGGGCAAGCACAACTACATCGCTTGACGATTGCTTGACGGCTATGCTGTCGCGCCAAGTGTCCCTTTCTCCGTCATTCCGCCGACCCGCCTGCCCTCCGTCAGCACATCCCCGCCACACCGAGCACATCCTCTTGGTATCACCACAGCCGCTTCCCTATTTCTCATCATTGGTCTCTGAATTAGTCTTGAATAATCTGGACGGGGCGGCTTCACTTGTTGAGAACGTAGGTATCAATAACTCTTGCTGAATAAATAGTGGGCACGAGAAAGCCCTCGCACTCACGCGAGGACTTTCTTCTATCGGTCGGCAGTGAGGCTATAACACTAATCCCCCGCCAAGACCGCTGATAATGCAATTATCAGAAAGATGAAACAGATGCCAAGTGTTACTGAACTCCA
>VXNZ01000049.1:0-70667 GCA_009840355.1 Chloroflexota bacterium | reverse complement strand
GCCAAGTGTTACTGAACTCCACTTCAGTATTTCCCACTGCTTCCGCACGACGCCCACTATCAGCCCGGCGATCATTGTGAAGAACGCAATAGCGCCGACACCAAAGCTTATGATCCCAATGGTTCCCCACATTTGCGCTCACCTCTACTCTGTCGCCTAGGCTCATGCGTGACCGAGGAAGTACAGACCAGTTTGGACAAGGATAGTCAGGACGATTATCTTAACATCGTCTGCCAAACATTGACCGTCACTGAGCCGATAACTCGGTGGCGGTTTCTTTTCACCAACAAAAAACCGCACTTCGGTTATCAGATGCAGCAACGAATCTAATAATTCGGACGGGCGGTTTTGGTTGGCTAACTATGAACCCACCGGAAGACCGGATTGTCTGATGTCCGTCAAATCGCCGGACATGCCGAGCGTTCGGACTTACGCAAGATTTCAAATTAAGTGGAAGTTGGTAGAGGTTGCAAGCAATTTTCAGATTCCTCGAAAATAGGGGTTGATATTTAAGAACTTATGTACTTATACTAGATGGGCGTTCAAGAACAAATGCTCTTATGGGTAAATATGATAATCGAACTGAACGCAGGAAGGAAAGGGAGGATATAATGGCACACAGAGGAGTGCTTAGGCACTGTTTGATGGCAGGGCTTTGCTCTGCTGAGGAGGAAACCGAGGAGCGTGCTACAGCAGCAGATGAGGACGAGCGCAGCCGGCTTGGCGGCGCAAAGCACAGGTGCCCGTATGGGACACCCGCCACAGATGCCGCTGTGGAGAGGATGCAGAAGGAAGGCGGCGGATATCAGACTGTGGATACGGCGACGCTGCACTGCGAGCGCTTGTGGGTGGAGGCGACTTCCTAATGTGCGACGAGTGCTATGACGATAGCTATGTGAACTACCCGGGGGCCATAAGTCCACCCTATGTGCACCCGACTCTACTCGGAGAGACCAGAGAATACTGGGACAAAGTGGAAAAGATTGCTGAAACGTACTTAGGACTGGGAACATCTCCAAGAGAGGATGAGAGCCTTTTCGAGTACTTGATCAAGAACCCGGACAGGCCTACCATTCCTTCTCGAGCAGCAGGCCTCATTGAAGTCACTGTAATTACTGGTTTCGCCGGTTACTACGCCCTTCGGGACGGATTTCGCACCATCTCCAAGAAGTTGCACGGCGTCTGTCTGCACCCATGGGATATAATCTGCGCTCAGGAAGCGCTTTATGGGAAGAACGAACGCTAGTGAACACCCGGCTGAAGAATCTTGTCATCTTCATCAAGCTTCTGGTACATCCTAGCAACTGGCTGCTGTCAGTGTTCTGGTGGGTTGGAATAGTTGGTGTCTGCGATGCGCTTCTTTCATATCGTTGCTGGAAGGATTGCATCTGCTACCATCCATACGGAGAGGAGTGGCTACTGACAATGTACTTGCTGAGCCTATTCGCGACCAACTGCTAGAAGCGATGGCAAGCATAACCAACATCTTGAAGCGAGCGCCGCGTTTCCTGTTGAGGGTAATACTCAACGGATGCGCGGCGTTCCTCTTTTTCGTGCTGTTTATTCTGGCTGCGCTGACGGCGTTCTGGATATGGAACCAATTCTAGCGTATGCTTTTGCGGAGCGAGTTTGTGGGACAGCCATATATGAAAGGCGTATGCGAGGGTATGATTGAAGGCATACGCAGGGAGTTGCGGTTTGTGAGGCGTACTCTCCGGAAAATGACCCACGGCGGGATTAGGGAGCTATGGCGTCTTGCACTGTTCGCGTTGGCGGCGCTGCTGGTATTATGGATGTTGGGCTGGCCATAGTCCTCTCAAACGGATGAATGACTGCCGTTGCTATGGACTGCGTGGGAGTTCAAACAAGTGCCTACAAAAAAACTCCGTATAGCGATTTGGGCGAATGGCGCAGTATCTATTCTGCTGGCATTGACAATGCTACTGTTCTGGATATCTTTATCCAAAGTGCCGCCCAATCAGCACCTTTTCACGGCGGCTTTTATTATTTCGGCTATCTGCGTGACAACGATTCCTGTCCTGGGCGTATGCATGGTCGTGATGGAAATCCTAGGACGAAGAGACCGCAGCCGCAACTCGGCTGGCGGCGATGATCAAGCAGGTTCTCATTAGAGATTGCCTCCATGACCCGCATTAAGTTCTTGCTGAAGTTGCTCCGCAAGGCGCTCTCACTCTTGATAGACGGCATTCTGTTCGTCGTCTCGATGTGGTTCCTGATTGGACTTATAGGCATTGCGCTGTTAGTCGTGATCGCTTTCGTGTTCGGAGTCTTGAGTCTGTTCTGACGGGCATCACTAACATCCGCTCTAAGCAAGAGGGCGCGATTGCCAGTCTCCGCCGATACTAGCCCACAGGTTGCTTTCAGTTAATCTGTGGGCTATTCGTATGGAGGAATACAATCCATACTCAAGCCATTAGCGACTAACGCCCATAATATGATTAGATATACATAGCCTGCCCAGCGCTTCAGCCTAGCAAGCACGCGCTTTTTCAGATTGTGCTCCACCACTACCCCAGTGAGTGTAAGATACACGCGGACCGACAGGTATTTGGCTTTTCCCAGGATGCGTTGCTTCATAATTAGCATTATAGAGGATGGTAATCAGTGAGCACCCGGCTGAAGAATCTTGTCATCTTCATCAAGCTTCTGGTACACCCTAGAAACTGGCTGCCCTCAGTGTTCTGGTGGATTGGCGTATACGGTGTCTGCGATGCGCTTCTGTCTTACTGGTGCTTGAAGGATTGCCTCTGCTATCATCCACGCGGAGACGACTGGCTACTGACAATGAAGTTGCTGCGCCTGTTTGGGACTAATTGCTAGAAGCGATGGCAGTCATTGGGGCGGAACTGCATAACAAATATCACTGGATTACATATACCGCTATGAAGTGGGCGGGGGCAAGTTACTAATGAAGTGGCGGCCTGCTTATGAACTGCTTCGGCTTGCCGCCGGCGCTCTGCTTGTCTGGATAATTATCTCTTTGGTATTCCACCTCCTGGAAGATGAAATCTGGATGCTGCTAAGGCGTATGGCGGAATCGAGAGGGCTTGTAGAGTAGGTGAAGAGGGAATGCAAGGGCTCTATTTCTCTTGTATCCCTTTTCGATACACGGCACCTGTCTGCACCCGTGGGATATAATATGCGATCGGGAAGCCCTTTATTGGAAGAACGAACGCTAGTGAGCGCTCGGCTAAGAACCTTGTCATCTTCCTCAAACTTCTGGTGCATCCTAGCAACTGGCTGTTGTCAGTGTTCTGGTGGGTTGGCGTATGTGGTGGCTGCGATGCGCTTCTGTCTTACTGGTGCTGGAAGGACTGAATCTGCTATCACCCACGCGGAGATGAGTGGCTGCTGGCAGCGTACTTGTTGCGACTGTTCGCAACTAACTGCTAGAAGCGATGGCAAGCATAACCAATCTATTGAAGCGAGCGCCGCGCTTCCTGTACGGTCTTGAGCGTGTGAAGGCGATGCCAGCCCACGCTCGTTATCAGGGTCGTTTTATCCAACCCGCTCTGACCACACCTCATCGCCGACCGTAATGCGCGTCAAGTCGTAGCCAATTTCCACGGCGCCGGCGTAGGTTTCTGCCGTGCCTTCGAGTATTTCTTCTTCGTAGCCGGGGATCGGACTGCCGATTACATGCGAATACACCGCCAGCTTTGGGTTTATCCTGCTGAATGTCTCGCCAGCCTGCTGCGGTGTCGTGTAGTGATTGACGACGGCTTGGCGGTGATGCTCGGTCATCTGCGTGGCGCGCTTGTAGAATGCCTTTGGCGCGATGATTTCGTGGACGAGCAAGTCCGAGCCCTGCGCGTACTTCACCAAGTTCTCGCAAGGGCGCGTGTCGCCGGACAGTACCGCCACCTTGCCGTCATACTCGATGCGATAGCCGAATGCAGGCGTTACGGGGCGATGGTCAACATCGAACACGACCACGCGCACATCGCCCAACACGAACTCGAAGCCCTCCGCGATGTCCTCTGCTACGATGTTGATGCCGGATTGCGGAAGCATCTCGTCGAGGTCTCGCCGGATGTGGATGTCCGCCTGAAACGCCTGCTCCAAGTGCCACATCATATCGGTCGTGCCTTCGGGCCCCCACACCTTGAATGCCGACCTTCGTCCCATTATCCACGCCGTCAACCACAAGTCCGGTATGCCCACGATGTGGTCCGAGTGCAGGTGTGTCAGAAACAGCCTGTCCACGCGCGGATAGTCCGGTCCGAGTTGCAGCAGACGCTGAATCGCGCCGCGTCCGCAGTCGAACAGCAGCCGCAAACCGCCCGCCTCAACCAGTGTGCTGCTGCCAAAGCGGTCGATAGACGGCGAAGGCGAACTCGTTCCCAGCAGCGTTACAGTGAAGTCAGAGAGCATGCATCTTCTCCAGAAATGTCTCCGGCCAAGCTTATCCTTCGCGCATCAACGTTTCAACTTCACGAGCAAGAATTGGCAGATTGCTTTGGATTACATCCCAGACCGTTCTATTGTCGATAACTGAGTATCCGTGAATAAGCCGGTTGCGAAAATCAATAATCCTGCGGCGTTCGTTGATGCGATTAGAGAGAGTTTCGTCGATGTCCGAGAGTCGATTTACTGCCTCGCCGATTATCTCGAATTGGCGTTCGACCGCAGACCGTATCAATGCACTGTTTTGGTAATCGGCAAAACTCACGCCTTGCGTGAACTCTACGATGTGACCTGCCGCCTGTTGAATCTCGAAGAGTAGGCATTTGGCTTCAACTTGCATAGATTAGCTGCCTAGTACTGTCCACCGACTGCCGAAAGTACGGATTTTCGATAGCGGAATCGACTATCAGGTCAATGGGACTTTGGAATAAGTCTTCCAGCGCCTCAATCAACCCAAAGTAGGCATCCGCGTAGCCCCCATCCGGCAGGTCGTGAAACTCTACAAGAAAGTCTAAGTCGCTTTGCCCGGGGCGATACTCTCCGGTGGCGGCAGAACCGAACAGTTCCAGACGCATCACGGCATGAGTGACGCAAAGTGCTTTCAGTTCGGCGGTGCGCTCAGCAATTATCGGGTTCATCGTGCTATCTCCTCCGTACAGATTAAACAGCAGCAGCATGCCAAGTCAACCACCGCTGCTGAGATTGGGAAGGGATGAGGCAACATTGATAATAACCTAAATGGAATCGCTACCCCGTGCCTGCCCACCATTGACACCACGCCTATCCCTTTATAAACTCACGCAAGCAAATGACTTGTGCGAAAACTCACTAACGAGAGGTGGAAGTATGACTGACAGACCAAATGTAGTGTTCATTTTTAGCGACCAGCAGCGGTCGGATACGATGGCATGCTATGGTGCGGACTATATGAATGTGCCGCATCTGAATGCGCTCGCGGAACGCAGCTTCGTTTTCCAGAACGCCTATGTCGCGCAGGCGGTCTGCACGCCTGCGCGCGCCACAATTATGACCGGGCTTTACCCGCACGCCGCGGGGCCCGTCGTGAACAAGATTCACCTGCCCGAGAGTACGCCTGTCATCGCCGAAATGATCGACGACGAGTACTTCAAGGGCTACATGGGCAAGTGGCACTTGGGCAACGACGTGCAAACGCAGCACGGCTTCGATGTGTGGAGTCCGACCGAGGACATGCACCGCGAGGCGTACACCAAGCCGGAACTGCGCTATGAGATGACACCGTACCACAGGCACCTCGAATCCGAAGGCTACGAACCGGACAGCACACACTCGGATGGCGTGAAGGTGTTCTCGGCGGATGCACGCCAAGACCTGCCCAAAGAAATGCAGATGGCGCACTACCTGGGCGACAGAGCCGCCGAGTTCATCGAGGAGAACAAGGACAAGCCGTTCATCCTGTATGTCAGCACATTCGAGCCGCACTCGCCGTACCATGGGCCGTATATGGATATGTACGATCCGGCGGAACTGCCTGTCGGTGACGCCTTCCTGAAGATTCCGGATACCGCGTCCAGAGTCGTCCGCGTTCGCGCCGAATACTTTATGCAGTTCATGCTGGAAGGCAAGAGCCATGCAGACGACGAGTATATGACGCGCTATGCTGCATCCCGCGAAGATGTTACGACCGAGGAGGGCTGGCGCACACTGCGCGCGCACTACCTCGCGAATGTCACGCTCGTGGATGACATGGTGGGCAAGATTACGGATGCGCTCGACAAGGCGGACATCGCGGACAACACCATCGTGGTGTTCACCAGCGAGCACGGCGATATGATGGGCGACCACGGCATGCTCGAAAAGCGCTCGTTCTTCGAGGAATCCGCGAAGGTTCCGTTGCTGATGGCAGTGCCATGGCTGTCGAACGAGCAGACAATCGTCGAAGGCAGCGTGGGGCACATCGACCTAGTGCCGACACTGCTCGAACTGACCGGACAAGAACTGCCGGACACGCTGCAGGGCAAGAGCCTTCTGCCGGTGTTGACGGGCGAGCAGACTTTGGAAAACAATGATGTGTTCGTGCAGTGGAACGGTACCAGCGACGAGTTGCCCGACCGATTCCTAGGCAGCCATGACATCAACCGCATGCTTACACTACCCTGGCGCACGGTCATCACGCCCGACCGCTGGAAGCTCAACCTGTGCGCGGGCGACCAATGCGAGCTGTACGACCTGAACAACGACCCGTACGAGCAGAACAACCTGTACAACGACCCCGAACAGCGCGACCGCATCATCGATATGGCAGCGCGAATCCGAATCTGGCAGCACCAAACCGGCGACACCGCGCCACTGCCGAGTGTCTAACGGAGGACGAGTTGATGCCCAAAGTTCTCATCCAGGTGGTGCTTTTCGTACTTGCGATTGCCTTCTTGTTGCCGGTGACTCCTGTCATATTGCAGATTGACCCCGGACTGAGCAATTTTCTCAGGATTGCCGCGCTTATCCTTTTGCTTGGCAACTTGGCGTGGGTATTATCCGCGCTCAATTCGTGGAGAAGGATTGTCGTCCATGTGCTGCTCTTAATACTCGCGATAGGTGTCTTCTTCTTCGGGCTTGGAGTGGGCTTGCAGTTCAATCCTACCTATGGCACTATCCTGTGGATTGTGGCGGGCGTCATATTCGTGCTCAACCTGCTGTGGATGTTCGGAGTCGTCGGTAGGCGATAGGCGCACCGCCCAGATCCCGTCTTATCCATCCTGTCCCATGATGCCAACCCTCCATCAGTGGGCTGAGCGACTGAAAAACTGAAAGACTGATCGACTATGTACGACTTCATCAAGCTTGAAAAAGCCGACCGCATCGCCACACTCACGCTCAGCCGCCCTGAGAAGATGAACGCCCTCAGCGCCGGGCTGCTCACCGAGTTCAGCGATGCGCTCGACGATGTGCACAACGACCACGATGTCAATGTGTTGATTCTCACCGGTGCGGGCAGGGCGTTTTCCGCCGGCTACGACATATCGCCGGGGCAGGAAGCGCCCGACATTCCCGCAACCGCCGCATGGGACGCGAAGCATCTGCCCGCGCACACGCTGATGAAGCTGTGGCATCTGCGCCAGCCCACAATCGCCGCAGTCAATGGGCATGCGCTCGCAGCTGGCAATGTGCTTGCGATGACCGCCGACATTGTGATAGCCGCGGAACACGCCACATTCGGCGAGCCGGAAATCCGCTTCGTCGCACACTCGCCGGCGATAATGCTGCCCTTCATGATTCCGCTGCGACATCTTCACTGGCTTTACTACACCGGCGACACAGTTGACGCGCAAACCGCCGAGAAGTGGAACATGGTGAACTGGGTCGTCCCCGCCGACGAGCTGATGGACAGCGCGCGCAAGGCAGCGACCCGTATCGCGAACGTGCCGCCATACGCCGTGCAGATGATGAAGCGAAGCATCAAAGGCACATACGAAAAGATGGGCTTCTCCGATGCGTTTGAGCACCACTTGATGATTCGGATGATAGAAGCGATGCAGCCCGGAGTGCCGGAAAAGGACGCGCTAGAGGAAATCAAGCAAGAACACGGCATGCGCGCCTTCTTGGAAGCGCGGGACGCTCCGTTTCAATAGGCGCTCCACCACTTCCGGCAACGCAGTCTTCAGTCAAGTATGAGTGCGCCGGTGAGCTGTCGTTGGCGATGGGGAATCAGCCGGTAGGATAGGAAAACGAAGGGGATAGCGATGGCGATGTGCCTTGCTATCCCCTTTGCATTGCCCCTCATTTAGCGGACTGACATTCAGTGGATTAAGCGTCTTGTATCTGACAATCTTATAATTTCCCCGTTATGCAGGTTCGACAATCGTCGGCATATCAGCGGAAGTGTCGGGACGCAGCAAAGTTAAGCTTCGTCCTCCGCGTCAATGGTAATGTGCAGTTCGTCTAAGTGGCGCTGTTCTACGACGTTTGGCGCTTCGAATAGCGGGTCGAAGCCGCTTTGGGTTTTGGGGAAGGCTATGACATCGCGGATGTTGTCGCGGCCGGTCATTACCATCATCAGGCGGTCGATGCCCGGCGCGATGCCACCGTGCGGCGGCGTGCCGTACTCGAATGCGGATAGCAGTTGCTCGAACCGCTCTGCTACCTGCTCCTTCGTATAGCCAAGCACGCCGAATACGCGCTCCTGCAGATCACGGGTGTGGATGCGGATGCTGCCGCTCGCCAACTCCTCGCCGTTTGCCACCAGGTCGTACAGCCTGCCGATGACCTTGCCCGGGTCGCTGTCCAAATACGCCTCATGCCCGTTCTTCGGCATCGAGAAGGCGTGGTGCATCGCGTCCCAGCGCTCTTCGTCTTCGTTCCACTCGAACAGCGGGAAATCGGTGACGAACGCGAAGGCGACGAGGTTCGGGTCGGCGAGTTCCAGCCGCCGCCCCATCTCGTTGCGCAGCGCGCTCAGCGCCTGATTGGTGGTCTTCTCCGGTCCCGCGACGATGAGAATCATATCGCCTATCGATGCTTCCGTCCGATGCGCGATAGCCTTCACCTGCTCTACGCTCAGGAAGCGCGCCGCGGCGGAGCGTATGCCGTCGGCGGTCAGGTCTTCCAAGTCATCCCCGCCCGTGCCGTCGCCGGTTAGCGCAATCGTGACCAGCCCTTGCGCGCCGTTGGCCTTAACGAAATCGATAAGCGCGTCTGTCTGGCGGCGCGTGTACGATGCGCAGCCCGGCGCGCTGAAGCCCTTGACGATGCCGCCGCCCGCTACGACCGATGTGAACACGCGAAAGTCCGTCTGCGCCGCGATGTCCGACAGGTCTGACATGTCTAAGTCGAAACGCAAGTCCGGCTTGTCGGAGCCGTAGGACGCCATCGCCTCCGCGTAGGTCATTCGCGGGAACGGGCGCATTATCCACTTGTCCGGGAACAGCGTTTCGACAAGCTTCGTGTACAGTTCTTCGATGAGGTTGAGCACATCGTCCTCTTCGACGAAGCTCATTTCGAGGTCCAACTGCGTGTGCTCCGGCTGACGGTCGGCGCGCGGGTCTTCGTCGCGGAAGCAGCGCGCAATCTGGAAGTATTTCTCCACACCGGCAGCCATAAGCAACTGCTTGAGCTGCTGCGGAGACTGCGGCAGCGCGTAGAACCGCCCCGGATACAGGCGGCTCGGCACAAGATAGTCGCGCGCGCCCTCGGGCGTGCTCTTGATGAGGATGGGCGTTTCCACTTCCAGGAAATTGCGCTCGCTGAGGAAGTCGCGGATGAAGCGCACAACCTTGTGCCGCATGATTATCGTGTCGCGCATGGACTGGCGGCGCAGGTCTAGGAAACGGTATTTCATGCGAATGAGTTCATCGACTTCGCTCTCTTCGTTGATGTAGAAGGGCGGCGTCTTCGATTCGTTCAGCACCTTGACCTGCTCGGCGGCGACTTCGATCTCGCCGGTGGCGATGTTCGGGTTCACCGTGCCTTCCGGTCTCGCAGCCACAACGCCGGTTACCTGCACGACCCACTCGTTGCGCAACGTCTCGGCGACTGAATGCACGCCGTCCGGCGCGTTGTCGGGATTGAAGACGACTTGAACGATGCCCTCGCGGTCGCGCATGTCGATAAATATCAGACCGCCGTGGTCGCGGCGGCGGTGCACCCAGCCTGCCAGCGTTACAGTTTTGCCAGTGTGTTCGGCGCGTACATCGCCGCAGCTGATGGTCTTAAGCAAATGTTGCCCCCTTGAAATCGCAAGTGTGCAAGGAATTATACAGCAAACAGCGTCCTGAGAATCCTGTCCATCCTGTTAGTCGCCTATATTATAGTCACTTAGAACGGACGAATCGCCAGCCATGTCGCCAGCGCCAAGCCGATGAATAGATATGTCAGACCGTATGCGCCTGCCGGAAACGCATAGGTGAACACGACCGACACCAACAGTATGGAGCCGGCGCCCACCAGCTTTAACTTCAGCCCGCGCTTACGGTTCGTTGCTAGGCTGATTGCCTCGCCGACAGCGTATCCGACACCTACCATCATCGCGGTGAACAGTATGGGCAGAACGATATTGAGACCGGGTATTCCCAGGAACACCAGCCGGAACATCGCGGGCACGGTGAATAGGTAAACCAATGCTAGAATGCCAGCCACGCCCACACCCGCGCCTATGCCGCGCAGCAGAAAGGGCAACGGCACGTCGTAGGTCGGCACGATGTTGACCCTAGCGCAGTCCGGGCAACGCATGCCCACCGGGGAATGCACGAGGCACTCGGGGCAGATAGGCGTCTCGCACCTGCCGCAGCGAATGTTCGTCTCGGTCTTGGAGTGTCTGGGGCAATACTGCACTTGTGTCATCTGTCTGCTGCCTCTGATGTATCTGCCGCCGGCGTGTCGTTGTCCGACGCATCCGCGCTCGGCATGCGCTCCGTCCAACTCTGCCTATGTCGCACATCCCTATCCCACAGGATACGACATAACAGTGTCTCAATGACAGGCTGCTCGGCAGTCGGGCGCTCCCAGTTGGCGGTCAAGCGCTTTGCGACTAGAATCGCGCATATCAGCGCGGAGAGCAGCACAATCTCAAGCGGTCTGTCCGCGATGCTCAGCGCGCCTAGCGAGAACGCGGTCACCGGCAGCGCGACCATCGCAATCAGCGTAAACAAGCCCGTGTCTTTGAACGCCAAGCGTCCTAGCGCTACTATCAGGATAGTGGATATTGCCGCTTCGTGCCACAGGGCAAACGCGAGAATGACGCCGCCTGCGACGCTAACGCCGCGGCCGCCGGTGAATCGGAGGTACGGTGACCAATTATGCCCCGCGACAGCCGCCAGTGCCGCCGCGACCTGCACAGCGAGGCTCGCGTCAAGCGCACGAATGAGCAAGACGGGCAAAATACCCTTGCCGATGAGGTCGAACAGCCCGATGGCGACACCCGCCTTCGCGCCGAGCTGAACAAGCGCATTCGATGCGCCAACATTGCCCGATCCGTAGCTGCGGATGTCGA
Source organism: Chloroflexota bacterium (assembly GCA_009840355.1). Lineage (NCBI taxonomy): Bacteria > Bacillati > Chloroflexota > Chloroflexota bacterium. The sequence goes on along the minus strand of VXNZ01000049.1, from coordinate 59,275 downwards.
TGCCCGCCACAATGCGAGCCGCGAGATACGCCGTCGGGATGCCGCCCCAAAGATATGCGGCAACGACCACCCCGATGGCTATCAGCCCGTCGTCGATTGTCGTCACTGTGCCGATGTTGCCGCATGCATCTCGAAGAGCGCCTCTACGCTGGACATCGGCGGGCCGACGGTGCCGGGTTCCGGCTCGCCTGGGTTGCCGAGCGCGTGGTAGTCGCTGCCGCCCAACGGGATTAGGTCGAACTTTTCCGCGAGACCGCGCAGCCATTCGACCTGCTCCGGCGTATAGTCTCCGTAATACACTTCCATGCCCACGAGACCCGCCTCTTTCAGCTCGGTTAGTATTTCGTCCAGCGAATCCACTTCGCCGCGGTCGGATTTGGACGACGAGTATGTCGGATGCGCCATAACGGCAAGCGCGCCATGAGCAACGAGCAGTCGCACGGCATCTACGGGCAGCAGCTTCGGGCGTTCCACATACGCCAAACCGTCGCGCCCAAGGTACTCGTCGAACGCGTCCTTCGGGTACTTCACATAGCCCCCCTCGACCAGCGCCTGGGCGATGTGTGGCCTACCAATCGGCGCATCGCCCGCGATTTCCTGCACACGCTCCCAGGATACATCGATCCCGAGCTCGTTGAGTTTTTGCACCATCCCGAATCCACGATTTTCGCGTCCCATGCGAAAATCGTCCAGTATGACTTGCAGCGATTCGTCGTAGTGGTCCACGAAATAGCCGAGAATGTGAATCTCGCCGCCGGGCACATCGGTACTCAACTCGATGCCGGGTATGACCGTCAGATCCGGATACGCCTCCGCTGCGGCGAAAGTCTCCGGCAGTCCGTTCGTGGTGTCGTGGTCGCTAATGCAGATGGTCGTCAATCCGCGTTCCACGCAAAGCGCCACCATCTGCGTGGGCGTCAGCGTACCGTCCGAGAATGTGGTATGTAGGTGCAAGTCCGCCTGTATTTTGGACATATCGCTATCAATCCTTCTTAAGTGCGTATATTGTCTGTCTATCCCCATCAATGGACGGGACGAAGGCTACTTATGGATGCATGCCACGCACGCCATTCCGCCAAGCGTCTATCCCTGCCATCCGAATCTGCAAAAAGCAGCAAGAGAACAGGATACCATACGCGACTTTCAAGTTCACATTTTACCGCGAATTTGCGGCAGCCTACAGTATGTCATTCCGAGTACAGTGTGGAATCCAAAGCCATCCCCCAAAGGGGGGGCGCGACAATTCGAAGCAAGCCGGAATGAACGAAGAAACGAAACACCGCCATTGGCTTGATATTGAGCCGGTGGCGGTGTTTCTGTTTTCTTGCCCTCGTGCAATAATCGCGTCGGCGTAGGATCCTACCTCGCGTAACTGACGGTGCGGCTTTCGCGGATTACCGTTACTTTTATCTGGCCGGGATAGACCAGGGTCGATTCGATCTTCTTTACGATGTCGTTCGCCATTTTGGCGGCGGTGGCGTCATCTACGGATTGCGGCTTGACCATCACACGGACTTCTCGGCCTGCTTGTATGGCGTAACACTTTTCCACGCCATCAAAGGCGCGCCCGACTTCTTCGAGCTTTTCGAGCCGCTTGATGTAATTTTCCGCCGTGTCTCGCCGCGAGCCGGGCCGCGCTGCGCTGAGGGCGTCCGCCGCCGCAACGATAAACGCTTCCGTGCTGCTCATCACATCGTCGTGGTGCTCGGCGATGCAGACGCATACCGCCTTCGCAACGCTGTGCTTGGAGGCAATGTCCGCGCCGATTTCGGCGTGTGGTCCTTCAATTTCGTGTGACAGCGCCTTGCCGAGATCGTGCAACAGTCCGCCTGCCTTGGCAATCTTGACATTCGCGCCCACTTCAGACGCGATCATGCTTGCCAAGTGTGCCACTTCAATGCTGTGTTGTAGCACGTTCTCGCCGTAGCTATAGCGATACTTCAGCCGTCCGAGCAGCCGCACGATATCCGGATGCAGACCTCGCACTCCGACTTCGAGGGCGGCTTCTTCGCCGCACTTCCAGATTATGTCCGATACTTCCTTTTCCGACCTGCCCACCATCTCTTCGACGCGGGCAGGGTGTATCCTGCCGTCCGATACCAAACTGGTAACGGCTAGGCGGGCGATTTCCCTGCGCACGGGATCGAAGCAGGAAAGGGTTACCGCCTCCGGTGTGTCGTCTATTATCAGGTCAACGCCTGTTGCCTTTTCGATTGCTCGTATATTGCGCCCTTCACGGCCTATGAGACGACCTTTCATGTCGTCACTGGGGAGTTGCACTGTGGTTACTGTGGCTTCGGAGACCACATCTGCCGCGAACCTATGAATGGCAAGCGACAGGATATTGCGCGCCTTTTCATTGGCGTCGATCCTTGCCTGCTCTTCGAGGGCGCGGTAACGGATTGCTAGGTCGCGCTGGATTTCCTGTTCCGCGTTGTACATCAGCTCGTTGCGCGCGTCAGCCATGGACAACTCGCTGATTTCCTCGAGACGAACCAGCTGCTCGGAGCGCATCGCTTCTTGCTGCTGCTTGTGCTCTTCATTCATCTCGCGGATTTTCTGCTTTCGATTCGCCTGAAGCTCGGTCAGGGATTGCTTAAGGTCGCTGACCGACTTTTCCTTATCGGTCAGATTCCTTTCGCGGCGGTCCAAATTGCTGGCGCGCCGTTCGACATTTTCCTGCCTATTAGCAACGCGCCGCTCCGTGCGCTGAACATCGGAACGGCGTTCGCGGATTTCGGATTCTGCTTCCGTGCGGAACTGTAGGGCTTCCTCTTTGCCCTCAACTACGATTGCGCGCCGTTCGTCTTCGGCGTCTTCCAGTATTTGCGCTGCTTCCGATTTAGCAGCGTCGTAGGACTTCCTCTGCAGGAACCCCCTCCCGAAGTATCCACCTAGTGCCCCAATGGTAAGGCCTATGAGGACGGCGAGTATAATGAAAATAGTAAAGCCAATGCTAACCATACTCACCTCCCATAAGGTTGTTAACCCTAGATTATCTAGGTCTCCCGATGAACCAATCCTATATATATTGGCAACATGTGTCAAGGCGCGCGTTATTCAAAAATGCGCGGGCTTGGGCTTGCAAGGGCACGGCGAACACTAGACGTTTATACGCTGTTAGACTGCTAACTGGCAGTGCATCGCGGCACTTGCACAAGCACTGGGGAGACGAATCTAGCGGCGCGGAGCAGGCACCTGAGATTGTGCGCCAACTTTCCCGGCAAACTACCCTTCAAGTGCGCGCAGCTGCTCCAATACTGCCTGCGGACTAGGGCGGTCTGCCTTGTCGCCGCCGATGTACTTCCAGCGTATGGCGCCGCTCTTGTCGATGATGAAAGTCGCCGGCTTGGATATTTTGCCCGCCAAGACGCCGTAATTCTCAATGACGGTCGTATCCGAGTTGTACAGGATAGGAAAAGGCGGTCCCCAATTCTGTGCTGCCGATGTCGCGCCGGAAAGGTCGTCCGCACTCACCGCTAACACGATGGCATCCAGCCCTTCGATTTCCCCGTAATGGTCAGTCAGCTCAACGAGCTGAGCACGGCAGAACGGTCACCAGAACGCGCGATAAAACACCAGAGCCACATTCTTCTCGCCCCTGAACGCCGACAAATCAAAGTCGCCACTAAGTGCGCTAGGCAGCACGAATCCGGGCGCGATGTCGCCGACCTCTGTGCCGATATTTGCGTCCAAGCTTGCATCGCCGCTGTCCGTGCTGTCGTTTGCACCCAATGCAGGAGTAGGGGTTGTCAAAGCCACCACCGGCGAGGGTTCGGGCGTCGCCGTGTCAGCGGGAGCGGCGGTGGGCGGCACACTTGGCGGTGTTGCGGCAGTCGTCGCGGTCGCCGCCGGTTGCTCGGAAGTTGCGCTTGGCGCAGGCGTGGAAGTCGCAGCAGTGGCTGGTGTGGGTTGCTGTGGCGCGCTTGTGGGCGCAATGGCGACCGTAGCTGAAGCTGTGCTTGTCGGCATGGCTTGCGTTACCGGCATTGCCGCAATCGCGCTTGGCTGTACTGCGGTCGCAGGCGTGGCAGGTGATTGGGCGCTAGGCGACGCGGGCACGGCAGTCGGCATTGCATCCACGCGCTGGGCTGTCTCAGTCGAAGATGTCGCTGATGCGGGTTGCGTCGCCGATTGTATTGGCGCTGCCGGCGTACTGTCAGCGCACGCAGTCGCAGCCACACACATCAGTGTAACCACCGCGCCCAGCAGAATGTTCTTAGCATATAGCTTTATGTTCATCTTCAATTTAATCTCACGTACTAGAAATAATACCAGATTGTACATTCATCAATAGCCCCTTCCTTCAAGAGTAAGGAACTACAACGGTTTCTAATTCGCAGAGTATCAGATAATATGATGCTCAATCGCAGGAAAAGGTTGCCGCATTGATTCTGTCCATAACTCTGACCATAACATTGAACGCATATATCCGCTTTGGCGGACGCTGATGAACAACGATAGCAGCATATCGCAAATGCAATATACCGCGCATAACTCGCAGCAAAGCGCCGCTAACGACGTATCTTTGAACCTGTTCACTGACCTGTACGAGCTGACGATGGCACAAGCATACTGGCAGGCGGGCATTACGGCGGAGGCTTGCTTTAGCCTTTTCGTGCGCCGGCTGCCGGACAATCGCGGATACCTGCTATTCGCGGGTCTGGATGACATGCTGAACGCACTGGCAGATTCTTGCTTCACGGAAGGGGACATCGCTGCGCTGCGTTCGCTGCGTCTGCTTGACGACGACTTCTTGCAGTATCTCGCCCGCCTTCAATTCACCGGCAGCGCGCGCGCCATTCCGGAGGCGAGCGTGTTTTTCGCTAACGAGCCGGTCATCGAGGTTACGGCGCCCATCATCGAGGCACAGATTGTCGAGACACTCCTGCTGAACCTATTCAACGCGCAGACGATGCTCGCCACTAAGGCGGCACGAGTGGTGCATGCCGCGAGTGGCATAACGGTCATGGACTTCGCGGCGCGGCGCACGCAAGGCATCGACTCGGCAGTCAAGTTCGCGCGGTCGGCGTATATCGCGGGCTTTGCGGGGACTAGTAATGTGTTGGCGAGCCGGCGTTACGACATTCCCGCAATCGGCACTATGGCGCACTCGTTCATAACCTCGTTCGAGAGCGAGTTAGACGCCTTCAACGCATACGCCGACTCGTTCCCGCACAACTCGACATTGCTGGTGGACACCTACGACACGATGCAGGGGGTCCGCAATGCGGTCGCAGTCGCCAAGCGCATGCAATGGCAGGGACACACGCTCAACGCCATCCGATTGGACAGCGGCGACTTGCGTGCATTGTCCATCCAGGCGCGGCAAATGCTGGACGCGGCGGGGCTGCCTAATGTGCAAATTCTGGCAAGCGGCGGGCTGGACGAATTCCAAATTGACCGTCTGCTGCGCGAAGGCGCCGCAATCGACGGATTTGGTGTAGGCACGAACGTCGGCACATCTGCGGACTACCCATGGCTAGACTGTGTGTACAAGCTCGTGCAGTACGACGGCAAGCCCACGCTGAAGCTCAGCGAAGAGAAGGAAACGCTAGTCGGCGCAAAGCAAGTCTTCCGCCGCGTCGATGCGGGCAGCTTGTATCTCGGAGACACAATAGGCTGTGCAGACGAACCCGCCCCGGACGACGCCAAGCCGCTGCTAACTGAAGTGATGCGCGACGGCAAACGAACCGCTAAAGCGCCGTCATTGGACGAACTGCGAACACGTGCGGCGAAGGAATTGGGACGCCTGCCCGCGCCGCACAAGAGGGTGGAATCGCCCGCTGAATACCCGGTAACTGTTAGTGAGCGGTTGGAAGAGCGTCAACGGCGGGCGAAAAGGCGCATATTGGTTCAGGGGAAGTAACCGTCACACCATGACAGGTAAAGAGCGCGCTCAACGCAGGGACATTGGTATGATGTATCATCGGACGAAGCGCCGGTGGACCATTATTATTCCGAACACGGCGCCGCGAAGTAAAGAATCCGAAATCTCCGAACGCCAACAATCTACGACAGACCAACCATATTGAGAGTTGCAAATCGCCAAATCACTGGCACTATGCGAAGTGCAATACAAGAAGTGAAAATGAAAGAGGTAAACGCATGGCGCGTGTTCCATACATCTCCAGAGACGACCTGCCCGCGGACAAGCGACCGCTATACGACCACATCGAGCAGACGCGCGGCGGCATTGATGGCAATGGCATGCCGAATTCGTTCCGCTTGCTGCTGAACAGCCCGGACAGTGCGGAAGCCGTAGGCGCGCTCGGCGAGCACATCCGACTGCGTTCGTCGCTGCATCCGGCGTTCCGCGAGACGGCGATACTCGGCGTGGCGCGCACGCTCGACAGCCAGTATGTCTGGGCGCACCACGAACCGATAGCGCGGTCGGTCGGCGTGCGTGATGAAGTCATCGAATCCATCCGCAGTGGCAGAGCACCGATGGGCTTGCCACCGAAAGAAGGCGTGTTCGCGCAGGCGGGCAAAGAATTCGTGCGCAATGGCGCGCTAGGCGAGCGCACATTTCAGGCAGTCGAGCATCTGCTCGGTCCTGAAGGCGCAGTCGAGCTAGTAGTAGTCATCGGCTACTACACAATGCTAAACGCCGTGCTAGGCTCGCTCGGCATCGAACTAGACACCCATCTGGAAGCGACACTTCCTATACAATCTTGATGTGGCTCCGCACCTATTGAGTTGAGCGCAATAATCTTTTCCCCGGTAATCCCTTTACCCTTGGTAGGTTAGGGTACGGGTGAAGCCTATCCCATCACCAATACCACACCAATCACCACAACAAGTATAGGATACACCACAGTGCAACTCGAACCGGACGGCGAGCAAATCCCGTCTTCAACGCAACGCCGCTCACTGCGCGACAAGCTTTCGATGCCTGCGTGGTCGCTGTACGACTTCTCGGACACCATATTCTCGGCGAGCCTGCTGACATTCTTCTTCCCGCTTTGGGTCGCGGTGGACATGGAGGACGCGGGCGGCAGCGATGCGGTGTTCGCGTTTGTGCTGTCGCTGTCCGCGCTGGCGGTCGCAATCACCGCGCCCGTGATGGGAACGGTCTCGGACAGGCTCAACCGGCGCGTGCCGCTGCTCGGAGTCTGTGTGGTCGCGTGCGCCGCGTCCACGGCTGCGATAGGAATGTTCGGCGGGCTGACGACCGGGCTTGCGCTGTTCTTCATCGCCAATTTCCTATACCAGACGGGGCTGGTCTTCTACAACTCGCTCCTCGTCAATGTCAGTTCCGAAAGCACGCGAGGCGTGGTATCAGGCATCGGTGTCGGGCTTGGGTATGTGGGGCTGTTCGTGGCGTTCCTGATACTAGGTCCGCAGGTCGAGAAGTACGGCAACCAGTGGGCGTTCCTACCGACCGCACTGATGTATGTGCTCTTCGCCGCGCCGCTGTTGCTCATCGTGAAGGAAGGCGGCGTCCGCCATGCGCTCGACATCGCGCTCATCAGGGAATCATACGCGCAGTTGTACAGCACTTTCAGGCGTGCGCGGCATCACACCAACCTGTTCCGCTTCATCATCGCGCGCTTCATATACACAGAGGCGATCAACACAGTCGCCGCGTTCTATGTGCTGTATCTGGTGAACATCGGTGTCTTCACAGACGATGAAGCGCTGGACTTGGTAGTGCGCGTGTTGCTGCTGGCGTTCGTCGCCGCTGTCGTTGTCGGCTTCTTGGCGCGGCGGTTCGGCTCTAAGCGCGTGCTGCTGACAGGGATCGCAGGATGGGCGATATTCGTCGGCGCGGCGTCGATAGCAAGTACGCAGTCGGCGTTCTGGGTCATCGCGGTCATCGGCGGCTGTTTCTGGGCAGCGCCGCAGGTAGCCGACAGAGTGCTGCTGACGCGCATTGCGCCTGATGGTCAGATAGGCGAGTTCTTCGGGCTGTTCCAGATGTCCGGCAGGCTGTCGTCGGTGCTGGGGCCGCTGCTGTGGGGCTTGACCACGACATCGCTCATGCACCTGGGCGATTTCCGCTTCCGCCTCGCCATGATGACAGTGACGGCGTTCCTAGTAATCGGCTTCCTGCTTTTGCTATGGGTGCGCGAGCAGCGCGAAGAATCGGACATTGTGCAGCCGTAATAGCCATATTTGATCCTAGCTATCCTGTCCATCGCTGTTAGCGCTTGCGCCTCAAGTCGTTGACCGAAATCAGGCACACTGATAAACTCTCTTGAAGTATGTCTGCGGGCGTTGACTGCGCCCATTCCGGCATGTCCAGTATCTTGATTTAACAGGAACGAACTGACACTGAACTGGGAGGACCCAAATGACCACTGTGCAGTCGAAACAGGATGTCGCGCTAATGGCGCACCTGCTGCGAAGAGCATCCTTCGGCGCGACTCGGCGCGAAGTCGAGCAGCGCCTCGAAATGGGCTACGAAGCGACGGTCGAAGACCTGCTTTCGCGCGACAAGCCCTTCGAGATGCCCGAAGACATCATCCGACGCTACCATGTTGACCAGTCTGACCTGCGCAACGGTCCCGCCGCGCAAGCGCACTGGGTCTATCGCATGGCAACGACACCGAACCCGCTCGAAGAGAAGATGGCGCTGTTCTGGCATCGCATTTTCGCCACTGCCGCCACCAAGCTCATTCAGGCGCGCATGGTCGTCAACCAAGTCGAGATGTTCCGCAACTACGGAATGGGCAACTTCCGCGACCTGCTGGTCAACCTGTCCCGCGATCCCGGAATGCTGATGTGGCTGGACAATCAGGACAATCACAAGGGCGCCATTAACGAAAACTACGGCAGGGAAATACTCGAGCTGTTCTCTATGGGCGTGGGCAACTACACCGAAGAGGACATCAAAGAATGCGCCCGCGCGTTCACCGGCTGGAGCGTGGTTAACCCGGATTATATGTCCATCAAAATGCGCAACAACACCGCCCGTCCCTACGGTTACATTGCTTGGCAGTTCAACTACGACGAAGACGACCACGACCACGACGACAAGTTCTTCCTTGGCGAGACGGGCGATTTCAACGGCGAGGATGTCGTGGAAATCATCTGCAAGCAGGAAGCCACCCCGCGCTTCATAGCGCGCCATCTTTACCACTTCTTCGTGGCGGACGAGTCTCCCGTACCACAGTGGCCGTATGAAGACCCGAAAGACCCGGAAGCCATCGACCTGATGACGCAGGCATACTTCGATTCCGACTACGATATTTCCGCGATGCTGCGCGTGATGTTCAACTCCGACTTCTTCAAGGCAGAGGCGTCCCGCTTCGCGCGCATCAAGAGCCCGGCAGAAATGGTCGTTGGCACGCTGCGGCTGGCAGGCGGTCTTGAGCTGCCGTCGATGGAGACTTACGCAGCCGCCGGCGTCTGCTCGCAGATGGGGCAGGCGCTATACGCTCCGCCGAGCGTAGAAGGCTGGCAGGGCGGCGCCGAGTGGATTAACACCGGCTCCTATGTACACCGCATCAACTTCGCGAGCAAGGTATTGGGCAACCCGAACAAGCCCGGCCTGCGCATGCTCATCAACGACATACGCGAGTACGCGGACAATGGCGCAATCAACGCCGAGACGCTCGTTGACGCCTGCTTCGAGGTTATAGGCCCCATGCCTGTTCTCGACACCACGCGGCAAGGGCTGATCGACTACGCCGCCAAGTGGGGCGACCTGACATTCGATGACGAAGACGCCGCCACCTACGCCGAGCAGAAGATAATCACCATGCTGCAGATGGCGGTGACCACGCAGGAATACCAGCTGGCGTAAGAATGAAAGAGCGGAATGGCGACACCACCGGAAACTGAACAGAGACAATATATGGACAGAGACCTGGGGCTAAGAGACCTAGGACTAATTGAGAGCAGACAGGAGCAAGGACTAAAGCGGCTGGAAGACTTGATAGAGACGGTTCGTGAACTTGACAGGAAAACCAACCGTCACTTCGTCGCGCTGCTGTCAATTACGATAGGTGGGTTCATTATGCTGGCAAACATGATAGCGCGCCTCTCTGCCGTATAAAGCCATAGAGCGGAAGCGCACTTGTAAGGGACTAACAACATGGCAACACAGACAACCACAAAACCGTTTACCCTACAGTATGTGGACACCATAGGCTTCGTCGCCGACCAAGGGGGACGGGGATTCCACCTTCCCACCGACATGGTGATACGCGACGATGGCAGGATATTCGTCGGCAGCCGCAGCAACACCACGGCACGCGACATCGTGGGCATCCAGATGGCGACCGTTGACCACCAGTTTTTCGGGCAGCTCTACGGGTACGGCACGGGCGACGGGCAGATGGTATGGCCATCCGCGCTCGCGCTTGACAGCGACAACATGCTCTACATGGCAGACGACTTTTTGCAGCGCATCACCGTGTACGACCAGAGCGGCAAGTTCGTCACCAAGTGGGGCACGGTCGGCGCTGGCAACGGCGAGTTCGATGGACCATCGGGACTGATATTCGACGCGGATGATAACCTGCTGCTCGTTGACCACCGCAACCACCGTGTGCAGAAGCTTGACAAGGACGGCGAGTACATCAGCAAGTTCGGCTCTTACGGCAGCGGCGACGGCGAGTTCAACCTGCCGTGGGGCATCGCGCTCGACAGCGCCGGGCTGATATACATCGCGGACTGGCGCAACGACCGCGTGCAGAAGTTCACGCCCGACGGCGAGTTCATTGCGGCATACGGTAGCAGCGGCGACGGCGGCGGCGAGTTCAACCGACCGTCCGGTCTCGCCGTGGACTCGGACGGCAACATGTATGTCGCCGACTGGGGCAACCAGCGCGTGCAAGTGCTAGACCCGGACGGCGGATACATCACATCCCTGCGCGGTCAGGCGACACTTGGCGAATGGGCGGTCGAATACCTAAACGCCAACGCCGACGAGCTGGACGCCCGTTCCCGCTTCGTCCCCGAATTCGAGGTCGATGTGGACGACCAGCACGAAGCGTCCGCGCGCATCGAATCATACTTCTGGGACCCGGTAACCGTCGTCCTAGACGAACAAGAGCGCGTGTACGTGCTAGAGACCTGCCGCCACCGCTTCCAGGTGTATGAGAGGGTGTAGAAAAATAAACAATGCAAGCTCATCTGACACTGCACAAGACTTACTACAATCAAGGATTTTGGAATATCCCTGTTGACCTTGATCGCTATGTTCGCAAGGATGAGGGGCCAATAACGCTCGTACTTGGCCAAACTGGACGAGAAGTTCAAGCATTCGTTAATCGAAGCGCAAATCAGAATGGCACTGCGCGTATTATGGGCGGGAGTGCATTAAGAAAATGGTTTCGGCAAAACTGTGATGTAATGGATGATGTTCCGGTGCGTTTCGCTTCGCCGGATCGGATTATTCTAGGTATGCAAAGCAGGGACGGCTCTTTGGACAAACAGTTTCTGCGAATTAAAGTAACCGAACACGGCGTTACAATTCCCAAATCCCTTCTGCCCGATGTCGATGAGGTCGAGCTCCGGGAGAGCAACGGCTTTATTGAGATTGCGCCGGTTGACGAGAACGGGCAAATCCCTTTGCGTCAACTGGGGCGCAAAACCAACCCTAACCGGAAGGGAGGCATCCCAAAGGACGATCCTCTTTGGGGATTGGGATGCAATCCCTGTATATGACCCGGAAATCACTGACGGTTCAGTAAACCATGACAAGTATATCTACGGATTATAGCCAGTCATATGTGACATCCGTGTTTCTTGATACGGGCTATCTTATAGCGCAAACGATAAGGAATGATCAACATCATACTGACGCAATCAGGCACTAGCGAAATCTGTCACATGACCGACTTAACTTTGTAACCACCACTCTGGTGTCGGTTGAAACAGTTACATACATTAATGCTAGAGGCTTTCATTCCGAAGCGGTGACAGTCGGAAATATGTTGCTGAACAGCCCTTCAATCCGCCTGATTCACGCCGACGAACCTCTACTTATGGAAAGCTGGAGTATTTCAAGCGACACGACGACAAGAGGTATTCACTGGCTTACTGCGTTTCGTTTATCGTGATGGAAAGATATGATATTTACACTGCTTACGCTTTTGACAAGGACTTTATTCAGGCAGGCTTCAATAATAGAGCCGATGCGCTCTTGATAACTTAGGAGGAGCAAATCCCATGAGCAGTAACGGCAAAAACCGCAAACTCGTGGTCGTGCAGCTTTCCGGCGGCAACGACTACCTTAACTGTATCGTGCCGTACAACGAGCCGCTTTACATCGACAACCGCCCGAATATCCGCATCGAACCGGAGCGCGCGCTGCCGCTCGACGAGAACTACGGGTTCAACCCCGGCATGGCGCCGGTCAAGGACTTGTGGGACGAGGGGAAGGTCGCCATCGTTCACGGCGTCGGCTATCCGACCCCCAACCGCTCGCACTTCCGCTCGATGGACATCTGGCACACCGCCGAGCCCACGAAGGTCGGCGATCAGGGCTGGCTTGGGCAGGCGCTGCGCGAGATGGACCCCAGCGGCGAGAATGTCGTAGGCGGTGTGAACTTCGGCGCCGGGCTGCCGCGCGCGCTCGTATCTCCCGGAGTGCCGGTCGCGTCCGTAACCGATCTCGAAAGCTACGGCTTGCTGAACGACATCGACGGCGACGATCAGCGCGCCGAGGCGCTCGAAGTGTTCGCGAACATGTACACGCAGGCTATTGGCAGCGGTCCCGTGATGGACTTCCTCAGCAAGACCGGCTTGGACGCTCTGCGCGGCGCGGACATTCTGCAAACAGCCCCGCAGAAGTACCAAAGCGATGTGGAGTACGGATCGGACTCGTACGGCAAGAGCATGAAGGGCGTGGCGCAGGTGCTGCTCGCCGATGTGGGCACGCGCGTCTGCTACACGCAGCACGGCAGCTTCGACACGCACACCAACGAGTACGCACTGCAAGAGCATCTGTGGCGCGATGTGTCCGCCGGCATCTACGACCTGTACACCGACCTGAAACAACACAACGCCGGCGACGATGTGCTGATGCTGGTCTTCTCCGAGTTCGGCAGGCGCGTCAAGGACAACGGCAACGGCACCGACCACGGTTCCGGGGGCGTATCACTGCTCATAGGCGATGGCGTAAAGGGCGGCCACTACAACGAATACCCGTCCCTAGAGCCACACACGCTGGTCGAAGGCGACCTAGCCTTCAACTACGACTTCCGCGGCTTGTACACCGAAATCCTAGAAGACTGGCTAGAAGTAGAAGCTAAGCCTATAGTGCAAGGCACATACGAGAAGGTGGGGGCGCTCGTGGTATAGCGCGAACCTTTACCGTCAAATCCGGTCAATCATAAATAGAGCGGGGCAGTCTTACGACTGCCCCTTCGGTTATTGGAATGCCGCAATAGTCCATTCCCTCACTAGGAAAGGGACTCTCGCGGACACAACGCCCTAAATTTCCGCACGCGGCGCTACTCTTTCGGCGAAGTGTTCTAGGATGCGTATGCACTCCTCGATGTCGTTTGTCGGGAAGTCATAGGTGAGTTGGTGGATGCCGATGTCGGCGCACTTCTTGATGTCCTCGATGACGGTTTGGGTACTGGCGGAGATGCCTGCGCCCGCATTCTCGTTTCCGCTGCCTGATCCCGAGACGCCGATGTCGGAGAAGTGTAAGCTGCGCTTCAGCGAGATGGTGATTTCATCGGCGCTGCGGCCCTCTGATTCCACCTGCTGATACAGGTACGGCAGGTTGCGCGAGACATATTCCGGTGTCTGCCGCGACGGATGCCACGCATCGCCGTACTTCGCGGTTCGTCGCAGCGCGCGGCGGGTGTGTCCGCCAACCCAGATTGGTATGCGCGGCTGCTGCAAGGGCTTCGGCTCGAAGAATATGCCGTCGTAGCTATAGTAGTCGCCGCTGTACGACGGCTCTTGTTCGCCCCACAGGTTGAAGAAGATTTCGAGCCACTCGTTGGTCATTGGGCCGCGCTCGGAGTAAGGCACATCCAGCGTCTCGAATTCTTTTTCCAGCCAACCCACGCCTACGCCGCAGACGGCTCTGCCCTTGGACAGGACATCAAGCGAGGCGAATATCTTCGCCTGCAATATGGGGTTGCGGTATGGCACGATGACTACGGTGCTGCCGATGCGGATTGTGCTTGTGCAGGCGGCGAGATAGGTGAGGACGGTGAGGGTTTCAAGGAACGGCGCATCGTGCGGGCGGCGGAACGAGCCGTCGTCGGTGTACGGGTATTGGTTTGTAGGAGCGGTCGGAAGCACAATATGGTCGCCAATCCACACCGACTCGAAGCCAAGTTCTTCAGCCTTTTGCGCGAACCTGCACAGTTCGTCACCGTCCATCGTGTTGGGCACATTGAAGCCATATTTCATAGTTTCATCCTTCCTATTCTGGCTATCCTGTTAGCCATTTCATCGCCGCAGCCGAACCTTGAAGCTCTTGCTTGGACGGTTCGACGGCGCGTTCGCAACTCCATGACAGTCGCCTACCGTCGTCTATGCCGTGCCAATACGCTATCTGTGGTGATTATACACAACAAGCGGAATGCGAGAATGCGCCCGTCCATAAGGGCGGTATGTGCGCGATTCATATCAAAGACACGGGCAACGCAACATGCCTACCGCACATCACTCGCCGCACTTGCCTGACCCGGCATCCGCGCCAGCAGTATGACGAACGCGCCGATGAACGCCATCACCGTGAATGTGAGGAACGGGATGAAGTAACTCTGCCGCAGGTCGAAGATTAGCCCTGCCATGAACGGCGCGATTATCATCGCTATGTTCGACGGCACCATGTTCAGTCCGAGTATCGAGCCGAAGTTTTTCCTGCCGAAGAAGTCGCCGATGATTGCCGTCAGCAACGGCACGCGGCCGCCGAATCCCGCGCCCCATAGCACTGCGAACGCCCACGCCATCGGCAGCGTGTCCGTGAAAGTCAGGATTGCCATCGCGAACGCCTGCATCAGCATGCACACAAACAGCACCGCGACCTTCGATGTGCGGTCCGCCAAGTATCCCGCCACGAAGCCGCTGAACAGCGCGACGGTCGTGTACAGCGTAACCACGAAGTTCGCTGTTATCAGCGATATGCCCGAGTCCGTGAGCTTTGGCACGAGATGCACCGACAGCGACACTATCGACACCACGGATGTCAGCCGCGCGACGGCTATCACCCAGAACGCGAGCGTCTTCAGCGCCTGTCGCGGCGTCATCTCATTGGCGTCTGCCGATTCTGCTTGCGCGGATTCGTCCTGACTTACGGTAGATTGCCTTGCTTCAGTCTCGGCGGATGCGGGCGGAGTCGCTCTTGGGCGCGGTATTCGGTCTCCGTCCGGACCGGTGCCTATGTCTTCCGGGCGATTGCGCACGAATTGCGACGCCGGCAATGCCACCACAATCAGTATCACGCCGATGACCAGCGCGGTCAGCCGAAAGCCCTCGTTCTCGATTCCCCACGCCATCATCGGGACGAGAAAGCCGCCGAACTGAATGCCCGATACTGCGACCGACATTGCGAGCGCGCGGCGGCGTGCGAACCAGTTGTTTATCAGCGTTACGAACGCTATCCAACCGCCTATGCCCGACCCGAGCGAGATGGTGAGATACGCAACATAGAACTGCCAGACAGACTCTATCTGCGAGAAGAATACGAAGCCCAGACCCATAATCAGATAGCCGACTACGACCATCTTGCGAGTGCCGAGCCTATCGACGAGAAAGCCCTCTACCGGACCGAGCAGCGCACCTTCCGCGCGAGAAAGCGAGAATGCGCCGGATAGCGTGGTGCGATTCCAGCCGAAGTTGCGTTCCAGCGCGACAAAGAACGTGCCGACGCCTTGGAACACGGTAGCGGACATCAGCATCAGCATGAAGCTGGCGATGCCTACCAGGTACCATCCATAAAACAGGCCGCTAAGTGTGGCATAAGACCGTCGGAGATAGCGCATATCGTCGCCGCGCGAGGCTTTTCGATTCTAAAGCGAATCCAGCCGCGCAACTATCTCCTCAGGCAAGTCGATGGATACCGCAGCCGCGTTGCTCTGCGCTTGCTCAGGCCTCGATGCGCCGACTATCACCGATGTTATCTGCGGACGGGACAGCGTCCAAGCGATGAGCAGCTGCGGCACGCTGACCGACAACTCTGCCGCCGCGTCCTTCAGCGCGTCCACCATTCTGAAGGTACGCTCGTTCCAATAGGTGTCCTTCGCACGTTGGGCATGCCGTGATGCCATGTGACTGTCGTCCGGTGGCGGTGAACCCGCGCTGTAGCGCCCTGTCAGCACCCCGCCCATAAATATCTGGTATGGAATGATGCCGACATCTTGATTGGCGCACGCGTCGAAAAGCTCGCCTTCGATGTCGCGCTTGGCTAGGTTGTACTCCGGCTGCACCGACTCGAAGCGCTCGAAGCCGTCCCTGTCGCTGACCCAGAGCGCGCGCATCAGCTGCCAAGCCGCAAAGTTGGAGCAGCCGATGTAGCGAATTTTGCCCTGCCGCACCATATCGTCCAGCGTCTTCAGCGTCTCCTCCAACGGCGTGTCCGGGTCGAAGTAATGCACCTGATACAAGTCGATGTAGTCCGACTTCAGGCGTGTCAGGCTCGCGTCAACCGCGTCCATGAGGTGCTTGCGCGACAGGCCGACATCGTTGGGGCCCTGTCCGGTAGCAATGAACCCTTTCGTAGCGACGACGAAATCGTGGCGATGGCTGCGCACTGCCCTGCCCACGACGACTTCCGAATGCCCGGAATTATACGCGTCCGCCGTGTCAATGAAGTTGATGCCCGCATCGAACGCCGCGTCGATAACCGATTCCGCGCGGTCATCGTCCACATAGCCCGCGCCGAACATATTCGTCCCCACGCAAACCCGCGACACCTTCATCCCACTGCGACCAAGCCTCACATATTCCATCTATATCCTGCCTACCCTGTATATTATCTATCCTGTCTATTCATGCCAGGTGCGCTCAGGCCAGACCGCATCGTGATGACCAAGTGGCACAGCCGGTCGCGCCCAGTGCGGCTGCGTCTCGGAGAGTTGCAGTGCGGGCGCAAGGTGGCTGACTTTACCGATGGCAAGATCGCTCTTCGTTGACCAACTTGCGATTTCTTCGGCGGTGAAATCTTGCGGCACATCGCGCAATTTTGACTCTGCCACCTGACCGCGCTGCAATAGCCAGCGTCCCGTCTGCGCCAGTGAAATAGACACCAACCAACTGCCACCTTCGGTTACGCGCCGCGCGAGTGCCAGCAGCGCGCCAAACGCCATCAGGTAGCCGGTCAGGTAGTCTATCGCCGACACTGGGTAGAACTGGGGACCCGGTTCTGCGGCGGGGAACAACTCGCCCTGCCGCGCCGTGATACCGCTGACCGTCTGCACCACCGTATCAAAGCCGCGCCGCGCTGACCACGGACCAACGCGGCCGAACGCTGATAGCGAGATATAGACGATGCCCGGGCGCAACGCCGCCAGGTCATGTGGAGACAGCCCGCGCCGCGCAAGAGTGCCGGGGCGGTATCCCTGCGAAAACACATCCGCATCGCGCACCAGTCCGCGCAGCCTATCAAGGTCTGCCGCATCGCGCAAATCGAGATGCGCGGATAGCTTGCCATGTCCGGTGTCGAATTCTTGCGAGCCGATGCTTGGCAGATGCGCGCCGGTGATTTTCAGCACATCGGCGCCGTGTTCTGCCAGCGTGCGTGCGCAAGTCGGACCGGCGAGCACGCGCGTCAAATCAAGCACGCGGACGCCGGAAAGAGGTCTGGCACCGTCGGGTAGCGGTTCGCGTGGCGCATCGCCAATCTTCGTGATTTCCAACAACGGCAGCGACGCTACCGCTGCCGATTGCGGGTGCTGCGCCCATTCGTCCAAGGTACGCACCATGCCGCCTGCGCCGCCAGCCGCGATAATAGCCTCCTCCAGTTGCAGCGCGTCCCACTGTGATACGGCGTTGCGCACGGCGTCGTTGTCCTCATCGACACCCAGCACGGTGAGCGCGGCATCGCGGTGATTGGGGAAGTTGCAGTGCAAGTAACTCCAGCGACCATTCTTCGCCGGGTAAACGCCCATCAACGGATGCCGCTCAGCCGCGATGGATTGCCCATCCTGCATCATGTATTTGCTGCTGCGAAGCGATGCCGTAGCTCGTCGAACATCCACGCCGATGTCCTGCCCGCGTTCCGTGCGTAGCCGCCAGATGTCCGACACGGCAAGCCCTACGGCGGCAAGACTCGCCGCAGCCGTCTCGCCGATGCGAAACGGAGTGGGCAGTATCGGGTCAACACTGTCGCTAAATTCGACCTCGTTCTCACGCGCATCGTCCCAGCCCGCAACCGCCGTCAGCGTGGATAGCGTATCTTTGAACACCTTTGCACTTCTCCCGGACTTGATCCCTGAGCCAAATAGCGCGACCGCTTTATTTATTCAGCCGAATTTGGTTAATTCGCGTTAATTCGCCGCTTCTGAACACGCACATTGTCTTCTTGGCGCTTCATCGCGCGCATTCGCCAATACGCTGCTCCCACGAACATAACCACAAATACCGCGACCACTATCGCCCATTCCATGCTGCGTCTTCCCAGACACAAGTCGCTGACAATTCTACGATATGAACTCGCTGATGCGTTGTTGATGGAGACATTGCTCCCATCCTAACTTTCGCCCTTGATGGGCTGACCGATGGAAGGGAATTATGAATTCACCATTGCAATTTGAACACATTCAGTCATTCTTTGTAAATGCGCAAGGTGAATCGGCTAGAATATATCAGTGTGAAGTTCCTGCACAATTGACATTTCTGAACATTCCAAATGCTCCAAAACTTTTGGGACGGATATGTCATACCGAGCAAATTCATTGCATATACAGAGCAGGGTGAGATAATTTGAGCTGCAATTCTCTCAGTCCTGTGCACTTTACAGGCATTAGACAGGAGCAAACGATTGAGACACGAAGCGCCGTTGAACTCCAATCTCACGGACGAGCTGCTTGACCTTTGGCTGCCGATATTTGACGGCGCGATTGATTTGACGCGAGAGGCGTTGCTGGGCGCGGAAGTGCCACACTCGCTCATCACGGTCTATACGCGCAGGTTAAATGGCAGGCTTGCGGGCGCTTGTCTGGTGGCGTCTTCGCATGCGACGCCCAGCATCGGCGGCTTGGGCGAAGTGGCGACGACACCTGCGGCACGGCGTACCGGCATCGCAACCGCGCTCACGCAGCAGGCACTCGACGACTTCGAGGCACGCGGCGGGCAGGCGCTGTTTCTCGGCACGGTCAATCCGGCGGCGGCGCGAATATACCACCGGCTCGGATGGCGCAAACTCGCCGGCGCACGATTGATGCTCAAAGTGGCAAGCGGCGCATCGCCCGAAGAGTGGTTCGTGGATTACTTCCGCGCCTTGCGTACTGCGTCGGTCGAAGTGCGCGCGCTCACGCCCGCAGACCGCGCGCCGATGATACCACTGCTCGTCGCGCCGCACGACTGGCACACGCTTGATGCCAATACGGATATGAAATCCACGCGATACGCTATACAGGACTCATGCCTAGGATTGTACCGACGATACGCCGCCATTGCCGCAGACGGTCGCGGCGCGTGGTTTGTCGCAAGCGCTGATGGCGGGCAAGCCGTCGGGCTATCCACCGCGCGGCTGGATGATGCCGGCGACTGCCGCGTGGACGGATTTACGAGCCGCGACCACATCGCTTATTGGCAGACGCTGATCCGGGCAGCGGCAGATTGGGCTTCCAGTCAGACCGCCGCCCGAGTATATGCGAATGTTGCTGTCGAAGACGAAGAGAAACGCGGGATGTTCGAGGCGCTAGGCTTCCGCGCGCGGCACGATGGCGGGAATCTCCAACTCCGCGAGCAGGTTTTGGAACTCGTCTAGGTCCTCGTCCAAGACGGATTGCAGCGCGTCGAACTGCTCACCCAGCAAGCCCTCGAAGTACGCGAACACATCGTAAGCCTGCTGCGGCGGGCGATAGTCGCCGACGGATACGACCGGCACAAGCCCCGCCAGTTTCGCGTTCAGCTTGATGGGCATGTGCAGCCTGTCGCGTGCACCCTTGTACTCTGTCTGGATTAGCGCGGATTCGATGTCGTCCAGCTTCGAGTTGAGCGCTGTGGCGGCGTCCGATACTGCATCCTGCGCCGCCGTGCCTTCAGCGCGCTTTGCCCAATCGCTCACCTGCGATCGAGTGCTGCGCAGTTTGAGAATATTGTCGTGCGTCTCCGAGATTTTGTCGCGGAGCTGCATCATCAGCGCGAACTGCGCGTCGAAGTCCTCCTGCGTGGCGTTGACGCGCGGGTCTTTTACCATATCAAAGGCTTGCGTCTGCGACTGCTCGCCGACGGTTACCCGCACCTGATACGAACCCGGCGGAGCGAGCGGTCCGCGCCCGACATCGCCGGTCGTTTTGTCGCCAGGCACTTTGTGCGCGCCGGGATAACGCATGTCCCAGTCAAAGCGATTCATGCCCGCTTCTGCCGGCACGCGCGGGTCGGCGTCTTCAGCGTCGGCGTCATCGTCCGCCTTCTTGCTTGAGAATGCTTTGATTTCCGCGCCTTCGGAGTCGAGGAATGTGAGAGTAACTTCGCCGTCGGGCTTGTCCTTCAGCCAATACCAGACGCGCACGCCATGCGGTTCGTTTTCGCCCGCGTCCAGCGTCTTGCGGATTGCCTCGCCGTATTCGCCCTTCGTGTCGATGAACGCGACTGCTGCGCCAAGCGCGAGCTGGTAGTCCTTCGCCGGGCTGCCGTCGCGACCGCGGAACGGCGCGGCAAGACGAATCTTTCTGGGCGGCTTCAGGAGGTACATGTCCTCGCCTGCGAAATCGCCTGATGCTTGTCGCAGGTGGCTCACACCGTCCATAATCCAGAACGCGCGCCCGTGCGTGGCGACGACAATATCGTCGTCCTTAATGGCGATGTCATACACCGGCGCTACCGGAAGATTACCGCGCATCAAATGCCAGTTCGCGCCGTCGTCGAACGACACATAAATGCCCAGCTCCGTGCCGGCATACAGTAGTCCGGCGCGCTCCGGGTCTTCGCGAATGCTGCGTGTGATGTCATCGGTGGGCAGATTACCCACGATGCTCTGCCAAGTCTCGCCATAGTCGGTCGTCTTGAATAGGAACGGGCGATTGTCGTCGAACTTGTAGCGCGTACCGGCAAGGTATGCCGTTGCCGCGTTGTGAGGGGATATTTCGATCATATCCACGCGCGTCCACTCTTCGAGATCGGGCGGCGTGATGTTCTGCCAGTTCGCGCCGCCGTCGCGCGATAGATGCACCAGCCCATCGTCCGATCCTGCCCAGAAAACGCCCTTTTCGTGCGGCGATTCGAGGAACGCGAACACAGTGCAGTATGTCTCCGCGCCTGAGGCGTCGCCGGTGATGTCGCCGCCGGATGGCTGCAGCTTGTCCGGGTCGTTGCGCGTCAAATCCGGGCTGATTGGCCCCCAGCTTTCGCCTTGGTCTGTCGAGCGGAACACGACATTACCCGCCGCGTACAGCACGCCGGGGTCGTGCGGAGAGAACTGTATCGGGTATGTCCACTGGAATCTGTAGCGCGCGTCAACGGGTCCGTAGCCGGTATTCAGTTCGGGCCAAACGGTGATGATTCGCACCTGCCCGGTGGAATGGTCGTAGCGCAGCATATTACCGCCGCCGCCTGGAGAGGAGCCTATCGCGCCTGAAATGACGACATTCGGATTCGTCGGATCGACCACGATGTAACCGCTCTCCGAACTTGCAGTTGGGTAGCAGTCGCCCCACGGTATCGCGCCCTTGTTGGATCGCGACGGCACGCTGATGGCGCTGTTATCCTGCTGCGTGCCATAGACGCGGTAGGGAAACTGCGTGTCGGTGGTTACATGGTAGAACTGCGCCGTCATCTGGTTGTAGATGGTGGAGAATGTCTCGCCGCCGTTGTAGCTTACGCACGCGCCGCCGTCGTTGCCCTCGATCATCCGACGCGGGTTGCGCGGGTCTATCCAAAGGTCGTGGTTATCGCCATGCGGCGTGTTCACCTGCGTCCAAGTCTTGCCGGCGTCTGTGGACTTCCACGCGTCGTAGTTAAGCACCCAAGCGGTATCGGCGTCTTGCGGGTCGGCAAAGATGTGCTCGTAGTACCATGGGCGTCCCTGCAGGTCGCGGTTGTCGGAGGCGAGCTGCCATGTGTCGCCGTAGTCGTCGGAGATGAACACGCCCGGTTCGCGCGCTTCTATGGTGGCGTAAATGCGCCCTGCCTTCGCTGGAGAGACTGCCACGCCTATCTTGCCGAACGGCTTTTCCGGCAGTCCCGGGTTATCCGAAATATCGTCCCAAGTGTCGCCGCCGTCTCTGCTGCGCCACAACCCGCTGTCCGGACCGCCGCTGGTCAAGTTCCAGAAATTGCGGCGCACTTGCCAAATCCCGGCGAACATCACGCGCGGGTTGTTCGGATCGATGCTGAGGTCGCTCGCGCCGGCGTTCTCGCTCTTGTACAGAACTTGCTCCCAATTTTTGCCGCCGTCCGTGGAGCGGAATATGCCGCGCTGCTCATTAGGACCGAATGCATGCCCCAAAGCGGCTACATAAACAATGTCCGGGTTCGTCGGGTGTATGCGCACGGTCGATATATGCCGTGTGTCTCCGAGTCCGAGGTGAACCCAAGAATGACCGCCGTCGTTCGACCTATACACGCCGTCGCCGTGCGTAACATCAAGGCGAATCGTGGCTTCGCCCATGCCGGCATATACCACACTGGGGTCGGAGTCGGACACGGCAATAGCGCCAACGGAGGCAGTCTTAAAGTATCCGTCGGATACGTTTTCCCAGTATGTGCCGCCATCGTAAGTCTTCCACACGCCGCCCGCGCACGCCCCAAAATAGAACGTGCCGATGTCCGAAGGGTCCCCCGCTACCGCAACCACGCGCCCGCCGCGCGGCGGGCCGATGCAGCGCCATTTCACCGCATTCAGCATCTTCGGGTCAATATCGTTCATTCGATTCTGAAGCGCCATACCGTCAAACCTCCGCTCCATTCGCTGTCATAGTTCAAGCGTCAATTTCAAGCCCGTCATCATATCATACGGTCGTCCGCATTATACCTTGAATCGCCAAGAACGGCACAGGCGCACAATGGTATTGAAATTAACATGGATAGACAGGACAGGATGGGATAGTCGCAGTGGTACTACGGACTACGCAAACGCCAAGAATGGGGCGTCACCCTTCGGAGTCAGCGTTACACGCGTGCCACGGGCCATTGCGGAGTAGCCGAGCCGGTGGCAGACCAGCGTTTCACCACTGGGCATTTGCGCCGTCAGCATTGTTTCACCACCGCGGTATTCAGCGGCTGCGATGGCGCATGCGCCGGCGTCGCTTGTGGCGATCTCTAAATCTTGCGGGCGCACCATTAGCCGGATTTCTGCGCCTTCCGGCAGGTTTCCGGCTGCGCAGATGTACGGTAAGATGCCTAGCTCCGTGTCGGCGAGTCCGCCGCGTACTCTGCCTGCCAGAAAATCGCAGTCGCCGACTATTTTCGCGACTGCGATGTTGGTGGGGCGGCGGTACAGCGCTGCCGGCGTGTCTATCTGCTCTAGGCGGCCGTCGCTCATCACACCCACACGGTCGGCGAAGGCGAATGCCTCTTCGCGGTCGTGCGTAACGAAGATGGCAGCGATGCCTCTGTCTCGCAGTATCGCCTCGACTTCCTGCCGCACATCTTGGCGCATGCCTGCGTCTAGGTTGCTGAACGGCTCGTCAAGCAGCACGGCAATAGGGTCCGGAGCGAGCGTTCGTGCCAGCGCGACTCGCTGCTGCTGTCCGCCGGACAATTCGTGCGGGTAGCGCCCTTCCAGCGCGCCGAGCCGTACCAGTTCCAGCGCATCCGATGTGCGCTGACACTGCTCTGCCTTGGATAAGCCGTGCAATCCGAACGCCACATTTTGCGCGACTGTTAGATGCGGGAACAGCGCGTATTCCTGAAACACCATGCCGATGTTGCGGCGTTCCGGCGGCAGATGATTGCGCGCGTCAGAAGTTAGGCCCGGCTGCAACGCCAAGCGTCCGCCGTCCAGCGTCTCAAAGCCCGCGATTAGACGCAGAAGCGTCGTCTTGCCGCAGCCGCTCGCGCCCAGAATCGACAGCACTTCGCCCGGCATCAGTCGGAAGCTCAAATCGTCAACGGCGAGAACATCGGCGAAGTACTTCGTCGCGTTCCAGCACTCGATTAGCGGTTGGCTCACGCTAACGTCCTCTTCTCTCGCAGCGCGAGCAGTGTCAGCGGTATGGAAGATGTCAAGATTATCATCAGCGCGGGCGCGGCTGCCTGCGCGAAGAACGCTTCCTGAGTCGCGCCCCAGACTGATGTGGCGAGTGTCCTGAAGTCCAACGGCCCCAGTATCAGAGTGGCAGGCAGTTCCTTCATCGTAAGCAGGAATACCAGCGCCGCGCCCATCAGCACACCAGAGCGCATTAGCGGCAGCGTAACGCGCATCATCACTCGCAGCGGGTTGTATCCAAGACAGCGCGCCGCATCTTCTAAGCGTGGGCTGATTTGTAGCAGCGCTGAACGCACTGAGCCGAGCGCGACCGGGAAGAACAGCACGGCGTAGGCGAAGATCAGAAGATAGTGCGTCTGATACAACGGGCGGACATAGCGCGCGCCGAAGAATACCAGCGCGAGCGCGACCACCACGCCCGGCAGCGCGTAACCGGTGAAGCTGATAGGCTCTAGCACGCGGTTGAGCCGTGTCGGGAAGCGCACCAGCAGCACCGCCATCGCTATCGCCATCGCTGCGGTTACGATTGAGGCGGCGGCGGACACCAGCAGCGAGTTCTTTGTCGCGTCCCACAAGAGCAGCAGCGGCTCGCCGGCGTTCAAGCCGCGCAGCAACCAGTATGTCAAAACGCCGACGGGCAGCACGAGCGCAAGCAGCAAAACCGCGCCCATCGCAAGCATCGCCACCCACTTCCATCGCCCGAGCTTTATCACGGCGGGCATGCGCGCAGACCCGCCGCCGGAGCGGTAGTATCGCCCACGACCCCTCGTATAGTTCTCCGCAAGCAGTATCACGACCGCCATCAGCACGAGCACGAACGACAGCAGCGCCGCGATGGAGCGGTCTATCGAGCCTTCGTACTGCTGGTAGATGATGAATGTGAAGGTGTCGTAGCGCAGCAGCGCCACCGCGCCGAACTCACTGAGCGTGTACAGCGCGACCAGCAGCGAACCCGCGGCAATGGACGGGCGCAACTGCGGCAGCGTAACGCGGTAGAACGTGCTCCACGCGCCGTGTCCCAGACCGCGCGACGCCTCTTCAGTTGCAGGGTCAAGATTGGCGACAGAGCCGCGTACTGTAAGGAACAGGTATGGGTAGCTTAGCAGCGTCAGCACGGCTGTCGCACCCACCAAACCGTACAGGTCCGGCAACCGTTCCACGCCGAACAGCACTTCTAATCCCGATTGCAATAGCCCCTTCGGACCCAGCGCGGAGATGTACAAGAACGCGCCTACGAAGCTAGGAATGACCAGAGGCAGCGCCGCAAGCACCGTCCACGCTCTGCGGAACGGCAGGTCGGTGCGCGTCGTCAGCCACGCGAACGGCACGGCGATAGCGGCGGACAGCGCGGTTACACAGCCGATTAACAGCAGCGTGCGCCAGAGCGTCTCCAGAGTGCGCACGCGGAACAGCAAGTCCCATGCCTGATCGCTCGCGCTTGCGCCGCGCACTATTAGATAAACGACGGGCAGTGCCATCGCCGCGGCGACAAGCAACGCAGGAATAAGCGCGGACAATGGCGGCGCGCCCAGCAGCGAGCGCCGCCGGCCGGAGATAAGTGCCCAGCCGGCGGCGCCAACGCTATGCGAAATTCGCGCTATCGTTACCATCCGATTCTCTAGGTTTAGATGTGGGCGCAAGTCTGATGACGCCCATCACTAACCTTACACCAATGTCCCATATAAGGGGAAGGGACATTAGGAATGACGGTTACACCTCAATATATTAGTTCAGTATGCCAAGGTCTCGCAGTAGCATCTGCGTGCCGGCGAGGTCTTCGAGAGACGCCATGTCAACGTCCGGATTATTAATCTCGTCCAGCGGTATCAGTAGGCGGTTCGTCTTCACGCCTTCGACCAGTGGATACTCGTAGGTCTGCCCGGCAAAGTACTGCTGCGCAACCTGCGACAGCATGAAGTTGAAGAACCGTTCCGCATTGTCCTTGTTCTCGGCGTTCTTCAATATACCACCGCCGGCGACCAGTATCACACCGCCCGGTCCGCCGCCGGTAATATGGTAATTACGCGCACCGAAGTCTTCGCCTTCCTCAGCCAAGAAGCGGTGCAAGTAGTAGTGGTTTACAAACCCGACATCAATCTCGCCTGCGCCGGCAGCTGCGACGGTCGGCGTGTTCTTGGGATACACATTCGGCTCGTTAGCCTGTATGCCGAGCAGCCATTCGCGGGTCTTGTCTTCGCCCCAGACCACGCGCATCGCGGTTACCATCGCTTGGAACGATCCATTTGTCGGCGCCCAGCCTATGCGCCCTTTCCACTCGGGCTTCGTGAAGTCTTCCATCCGCGTGGGGAGCTGGTCGGCCGTCAGATTTTCCGCATTATACACTACCACGCGCGCCCTGCCGGATATGCCCACCCACTGGCTTTCAGGAGATCGCGCCCATGTCGGGACCTTTTCCGTGATGCTCGTGGGAAGCGTCTCGAACAGACCCGCATTCGCCACTTCGCCGAGACCGCCCGGGTCCTGCGCGAAGAACACATCGGCAGGCGAGTTTTCGCCTTCTTCAAGTATCGTGGCGGCGATGTCGCCCGTACTGCCGTACTTAACTGCGACATTAATGCCGGTTACTTCCTCAAACTGCGCGATGATGGGCGAAACGAGCGATTCGCTTCTACCCGAATATACCACAAGTGTGCCGGGATCGCGGTCGCGCACCACTTCGACTACCCTTTCCACCTCCACGACTTTCTCTACGGGCACTTCCTGCACCCGCACGACTTCCTTCTCCACCTCGACGATGCGCTCGACGGGTACTTCTCTCACGACCTCTTTTTCGACGATGACCTGCTTTTCGACAGGCACTTCCTTGACCACCTCGCGGACGGTTTCCACGGGGACAGTCTTTTCGACGATTCTTTCGACCTCAATGACCTGTGGCGCGACTGATGCGGCGGGCGTAGAGCCACACGCCGCAAGCGCTAATGCCGCGACCGCAAGCGCGACAACCATCAGACAAACCTTGTATCCGAACACTTCTATGAGACCTCCTGTCCCAGCGACACTACGCCGCACTGATTCTGTATATTGACCCAATGTCAACCCTGTCATTAATATTCATTGTTAATATGCACAAATTATGTTGACATGTCAATAAATAACCCTTGAGTAGCACTGAACATATCTATGTTTATAACATCTCTTGCCCTTCAAGTGGAGTGTTAGAAAAAGCACAAAATAACCGTGCCAAGCGCCAATAATTATTGAATGGTAGATTGCGAATGTGAATTCGCTCAAAGTTTTAGACCGACCCCCCTCTATTGGGAGGGTAAAGAGGGGCCGGCCACGAGAAAGGGAGAGAGTCTAGGTTGTATTGCCGCACCTTGCTATTGTTCGGCTCGGTGGGCGTGAGTATCTTTACAGTCCACTGCTAGGTAAGCACAGGCAAGGACGCGCACCAGATTTTTCATATCCTCAGGAACACTTGCCTCCGCAGCGATGTCTTTTGCAGCGTCAAGCGCGGTCCAAGTGCGAATCGGTTTGTCCAGTCCCACGAAATACGCGGGCAATTGATGCTCCAAACTGCTGCGCGCTTGGCGGGCAGTCGCCTCCTGCCGCCGTCTGACTGCTACGACACCTCGTATTGCTCCGCTGCCACCATGTCCTTGCCGGTCAATCGGCGATAGAGCATATTCGCTGTGTCTATGATCGTCTAACCGCATAGTTCTATCTGAAATATTATCTTACTGCTATGACATCACAAGAATTAGTATGCACTAATTTCTGTAAGCAATATACAGGCGCAAAACCGATGTGTCAACACATTTACCAGGAATTTCCGGCGATTTTGTAAATTGCTTTCTGCAAAGTCGCACGGTCGGACGAAGGATGGGCATGCAAGTCGCAATCAAGAATCATGATATGCAAGTCGCACGATCGGAAAATCAGGAGGTGTGGAAAGACAGAGATAGCCATACCCATAGTTTCTGTGGGCATGAAACAGACGAGCGAAGACGACACGGAACCGCACAGAGGAGATGCTCGGTGAGTGAAGAAAGATGGGAAGAGAAGGAAGAAGTGGTGGAGATAGGGGGAGTAATAAAATATGCCGTTTATAAGGTGTTACAGGTATTCGTGCTAATGCTCACTCACCCCTATCCCACATAATTTCCCACAATGTTCAGAAGAGACTCAATTTTCTTCCCTCTCTATTGGCGAATTTCGGTCTCATTTGGGCGAGTATTACTTTTCATCAAGCCGTGTCAAAGGCCATCTGGTGCGAATTGCTGTTCCTCTGCTACAGTGCTCCTTTCTCTTCGTGAGTGAGAAATGACCTCTTGAGGAGTCTCGTGCCGATCTGGCTCAATGTTGTCTTATCAATTGCAACTTAAAGGACATTGGGGTCCGAATTACTATAGAAACGCCTCGACGCTTGCGCCGGGTATGAACGGCTCTTAGATGATATGTAGGCAACGGCTTAGCGACTCTGAATTACCTCGTCGGCACCGGTACGCCTCGTATTTTGACTATGACTGTGTCAATGCTATCATGCGTGGCTAAGAAAACTGACTTCCAGTGGGCTCGCTTCGGTGCGGCGTCGGAACGGTGCCGATATTCACTTTCTATTGTCCCTGTCGTAACGTCCGGAGGCAACATAGAAAAATGTAAACAGTGCTAGTATGGCACCGACAATCCAGGCGCCAGTGGGAATGTCGCACTCGCTCGAATAAACGCTTCTGCACTCCTGATTGCAGTCGACGACCAGCCACATGAAAACGCCGAACCAGAACATAACAAACGAGTACCAAAAAGCTCGCACCTTCGCACCTCCTATAGCTGTTTGACCGCCACTATAGATGGCGTGTCCAAAATTGTAATTCAGGCTTGGTAAGCGGGTGTACAGGGATCGATGGTCTTGGAGTATTAGAGTGTGTAAATGCCATTACTCTATACACAGTGTTCGTAGCGCCGAAGGTGAGTGGACAGTCGGGCGTCAATACTTGAAACCGGCGCTAACGGTGTACGGCGAAGCGCTACCTGAAGTGTAGATGGCGAAGCTGACTTCAACGGAGAATTAAAAGGCTGCCTAGTGTACACACCACCCGTCAACTTAACCCACAACAAATATCTTCAGCATAACACCCGAGAATCACTTAAAGGGGAGAGGGCACCACTATTTTAAGCCACAGTGGACTGATAGAAAATCATTTTGTGTGCTTGCCAACCTGGGTGAGATTCGGCCCCGTGTTTGCGTGACTTTAGATTTGTTCTTATCTGCTGGGTCATTGCTTAAAATAGCGCAAGGATCTGAATGACGCTCTGGACGGAGTCGAAAATCAGATCTCAGCAGTCAGAGAAACTGATCCGTAAATCTGATTTCGCACCCCTAGGCACCCCTACCTAAGAGAAGAAAGGAGCGGCAAGCAGAATGAACGACATCACAACTCGCTATGGACGAATTGAACTAATCAACGTGACGAGGGGCGACTGGGTGTTTCGGATAAAGCGAATCGGTAATGTCCCTCTTGAGGGATATGGAAGAAACCGCAGAGAAGTTGAAAGCGAGGCACGCTCTCTTCTTCGCAGACTCCATGACGCTGCGAAAGATGCCGAGATTCTCTAGGGAAGTGTTAATTTATCCATAGTCGGCATGCGGGACCAATTGACAATCCGACTCTGAGTGGCTCTGAATGGAATGGTTCGAGAGACAATATCTTTACGGTAAGAGTTAGTTTGCGACCTACCGGTATGAGCGTGTAAGTCATACGACGGAAACGGCACCTCCTGAAGGTGTCAAATGAACGACTCTACCCGGCTACAATTTCAGATTGCCCACTCCTTAACGTGAGGTCTCAATATGCGTTCGCCTCCTAAAAAGACAAACCGATCATTGATCGGTAATGGCCAACGCAGTACAAGCCATTAAATCAAGTACCTAGATCGCGAGTGGTATAATTCATCCGATTCCTATGAAGTCGTTTAAGAGGAGTGCATCGTGCCCGGGAACTTCTTTGACAGCCCTGTTCTTAACTCACCTTACGGATACCCTGATCGACATTGGGAGTTGGATGAGAACAACCAGCCTACGCAGCGGGTAGTAGAGAACCGACGAAGTGCTAGCTTCTACACGCCTATCCCGAAGCCTCGGCGTCGCCGCCGGAGAGGGCGGGGGGCGGCTCAGGGTAGATTCGTAATGGATGAGGGCGAAGGACTTTCGACTTCAGAGCAAGAGTATGACCTTGCTGCGCACGTCGATGAGATTAGGCAGCAAGTTGATGCCTGGAGACGACTTCCCAATTCTAGGGACTGGGGCGTCACACCGGAGACGGCCCGCTTGCTCGATTACTGGCGAAATCACGACTTCGCCAATTACCGGCCCTTCTTCTGTCAAGTTGAAGCGGTAGAGACGATCATCTGGCTCACGGAGGTCGCTCCAAATCTTGGACCGACGGGCAGACGCATTCTTGATAGGATCGAAAATTCCAGTTCGGAAGCCAATGGCGATCTGTTGCGTTGGGCGCTGAAAATGGCGACCGGTGCCGGAAAAACGACAGTGATGGCTATGATCATAGCCTGGCAGACGATCAACGCCGTCAGGCATCCTCAAAGCTCGAGGTTTACACGTGGCTTCTTGATTGTCGCCCCCGGCATTACCATAAAAGATCGGCTCCGTGTGCTTCAGCCGAATGACCTGGACAACTACTACACCACCAGAGAGCTTGTACCCAATGACATGCGCCCCGACCTCAATAGAGCCAGCATCGTCATCACAAACTACCACGCGTTCAAGCTACGTGAGCGAATACAGGTATCCGCAGTAGGCCGCCGACTCGCTCAAGGCAAAACGGGACAGCCCCTAGAGACGCTGGAAACCGACGGGCAGATGATTCAGCGTGTAATGTGCGACTTGATGGGCATTAAGAATATCTTGGTGCTGAACGACGAGGGCCACCACTGCTACCGCGAGAAGCAAAGCAGAGATGACGAGGGTGATCTGAAGGGCGATGAATTACAGGAAGGGAAGAAGAACAGCGAAGCAGCAAGGCTCTGGATAAACGGCCTTGAATCAGTCAAGAAAAAACTAGGAATACCGCGGGTGATCGACCTATCGGCGACGCCGTTCTTTCTGAGGGGTTCCGGCTACGCTGAAGGAACACTGTTCCCGTGGACAGTATCCGATTTCTCTCTTATGGACGCCATCGAATGCGGCATAGTGAAGTTGCCGCGGGTCCCGGTGGCCGATAATATTCCTGGCGAAGAGATGCCGATGTACCGGAATTTATGGGAGCATATTGGCGGATCAATGCCGAGGGCTGGGCGCAGGAGTGCCGGGAACCTTGATCCTCGTCAACTTCCTGTCCAATTACAGACCGCTCTCGAAGCGTTGTATGGTCACTACAAGAACGTTTCTGACGAGTGGGAAAGAGCCGGGATATCTATCCCTCCGTGTTTCATAGTCGTCTGCAACAACACATCAACTTCGAAGTTAGTATACGACTACATTTCCGGTTTCGAGATTGAGCTCGAAAATGGCTTGATAGATACAGTTCCGGGTAAATTTGATCTGTTCGAGAATTTCGACGAGCACGGAAACAGGTTGCCTATTCCTCGGACGCTACTGATTGACAGCGAGCAGCTCGAATCCGGGGACGCGCTGCACGGAAACTTTAGGGAGGCCGCAGCTTCCGAGATAGAGCAGTTCCGGCGGGAGATAATCGCGCGAACTAACAATCCTAAAGAAGCTGAGAAAATCACCGATGAGCAGCTTCTGCGGGAGGTGATGAATACCGTCGGCAAGGAGGGACGACTTGGGGAGCAGGTTCGTTGTGTAGTTTCCGTATCTATGCTCACAGAGGGTTGGGACGCGAACACGGTAACCCATGTTCTCGGAGTTCGCGCTTTCGGCACACAGCTATTGTGCGAGCAGGTTGTGGGGCGCGCACTTCGCCGTCAATCATACGACTTAAACAATGACGACAGGTTTGACACAGAGTATGCCGATGTGCTTGGAGTTCCGTTTGATTTCACTGCCGCCCCGGTCATTGTCAAGCCCCAGAGAGTCAAACCTACTGTGGAAGTCAAGGCTGTCCGTCCAGATCGCGACCACTTAGAAATAGTCTTCCCTAGGGTTAACGGCTACCGTGTGGAAATGCCTAGCCAGAATGTCAGCGCGGACTTCACGGAGGACTCGGTGCTCGTTCTTACGCCCGAACTAATCGGCGCCACTGAGACTCGTAATGAAGGCATCATTGGCGAAGGCATAGATTTGGATCTGGTGCATACTAATGACCTCCGACGGTCAGAACTGATCTACAGGTTGACAGAGAGGCTAGTCGCGACTAAGTGGCATGATTCTGACGATGTGCCAATGGCGAACCAGTTCTTCGCCTTGCGTGGCATAGTCCGTAGGTGGTTGGACGAGTGTCTGGAATGTCAGGGAGGAACTTACCCGGCTCAGCTGCTATACCAAGTGCTCTCTGACATGGCTTGCGAGAGGATCACGGCAGCGATCACTCGCTCCCACATAGCGGAACATCCCGTGCGGGCATTGCTTGACCCTTATACACCGAGTGGCTCCACGAGATTCGTGAATTTCAGAACGTCGAGTGAGAATAGATGGGAGCCTAAGCAAAAGTGCCACATCAACTGGGTAATTCTGGATAGCGACTGGGAAGGGGAGTTCTGTCGAATCGTCGAAGGACATCCGAAAGTCCGGGCCTATGTGAAGAACCATAATATAGGCCTTGAAGTGCCTTACAAGCTTGGTTCCATTTCTAAGAAGTACATTCCGGACTTCATCGTTCAGCTTGATGATGGACACGAGGATCCACTTAACCTAATGGTCGAGATCAAGGGTTACCGAGGCGAAGACGCCAAGGTGAAGAAGGAAACGATGGAAACTTACTGGGTTCCGGGCGTGAATAGGCTCGGTCAATTCGGCAGATGGACTTTCGCTGAATTAACGGACTTTTACTTGATGTCCGAGCACTTTGAGGAACTCATACAGAGTCTAACGGGGGCGACCATTTCGGAGGAATAGATTTATGCGTAGAAGAACGCGGACACGGACTCCCAAGTCCGTTGAGACCATTACTCATGGTGACGCCAAGCGGCGAAACCTGCCGAATGCCGAACATCAGAGGCTGATGCGCGATGATGAGAGGCATCCTATTCGAGTAGCATACGAGCGACGCAATCCTGATCTAGACCCGCAGCTCGTCTGGCGTGGAAAGGAGAGTTTGGATCGCTCAGAACTCGTTGTCAATGTTCCCCCGATATACATCCAGGAGCGTGTTCATCCGAAGGTGCTCATTGACGATTTGATGGGACAAAGCGCGTCTCGAAGGGATGGCGACTCCGAAGGTGTGCAGGGAATCTTCGCTGACCTGTTAGCTGATTTCAACGGACTTCCTTCGGAGAGTGCGAAGACAGAGTTTTATCAGCACGATGCCAACTGGTCGAATAGGATGATACTTGGTGACAGCCTCCAAGTGATGGCTTCTCTCGCGGAGCGTGAAGAACTGCGTGGCAAAGTTCAGTGCGTATTCATCGACCCGCCTTATGGCATTCGCTTCAACTCCAACTTCCAGTGGTCGACCACTAGCCGCGATGTACGTGATGGAAACGCAACACACATCACGCGCGAACCTGAGCAAGTCAAGGCATTCCGCGACACGTGGCGCGACGGCATCCACTCTTATCTGGCATATCTGCGCGACCGCCTCACCGTAGCACGCGACCTACTCACCGAAAGCGGCAGTATCTTTGTGCAAATCGGCGACGAGAATGTACATCGTGTCCGCACCCTGATGGACGAAGTGTTTGGCGATGATAATTTTCTGCGACAGATAATTTTTCAAAAAACTGGTGGGTTAGTTCAGGACTTTCTCCCGCGAACCAGCGATTATCTATTGTGGTATGCAAAGGATCGAAGTTTAGCTAAATTTCGGAAACTTCACTTACAGCGATCAGCAAATCCTAAAGACTACCAATACATCGAATTGGACGATTCAACGCGTCGCTCTCTGACAAGCGGAGAAAGGCAGGTCAGCAATGGAACACCTCTCAAAGGCCGCTTGTACTCCACTACTTCTCTTGAATCTGCCAATCCACTCTTTCCCTTCACGCATAATCAACGCACATACACCCAGAGATGGAAGACTAGCGAAACAGGTTTAAGTCGTCTGGCGCTGGCAAACAGATTAAGCGCTATGGGTAGAACGTTGAGATATGCAAGGTTCTTTCAAGACTTCCCTGTTCGAGAGTTGCAGGATGTTTGGTCAGATACTATGGGAGAGCGGAATATCACATACGTGGTACAGACGAATGCGACAGTAATTAGACGCTGCATCTTGATGACGACCGACCCCGGCGACTTAGTGCTTGACCCAACCTGCGGAAGTGGCACGACTGCATATGTCGCCGAGCAGTGGGGCAGGCGCTGGATAACGATAGACACGAGTCGCGTTGCATTGGCGCTCGCCCGCGCGCGCATCATGGGAGCGCGTTTTCCGTACTACCTGCTCGCTGACAGTTCCGACGGTCAAGCCAAGATGGCTGAGATTGAAAGGAGAGCCCCTTCTGAATCTCCCAATTTCTGTGACATCCGTCAGGGCTTTGTGTACGAGCGGGTCCCGCATATCACCCTTCGCGACATTGCCAATAATGCGGAAATTAATGTCATTTGGGAAGATTTCCAAAAGAAACTTGAGCCGCACCGCAAGAAATTGAATCGGGCAGTCAAGCAAAGCTGGGAAGAATGGGAGATCCCACGTGATGCCGACAATACTTGGAAAGCGAACACGAAGCGAATCCACAAGGAATGGTGGGACCTACGAATGGCGCGCCAGCGTGAAATTGACGCCTCCATCGACGCCAAAGCGGATTACGAAGATCTCTATGACAAGCCTTATGAAGACAAGAGTAAGGTGCGTGTCGCTGGACCATTCACCGTCGAAAGCATCTCCCCGCACCGTATGCTTGAGGTTGACGAGAACGATGAGTTAATGGACCGTATCGCTGAGTCGTCCAACGGATATGGGCAAGGCTACGACTTCGCCTCGATAATTCTTGATAATCTGCGAACTGCCGGTGTTCAGCAAGCTCACAAGGAAGATCGAATTGACTTTGAGTCACTGACAGTGTGGCCGGGCCATTTCGTCTGCGCTGAGGGGATCTACATCCAAAAGGGCAAAGGACGCCGCAAAGCCAAGCAAATGCGCGCAGGCATCTTCATCGGGCCGGAGTTTGGCACAGTTTCCCGTCAAGATCTGGTTGATGCCGCACGAGAAGCCAAGGACGCTGATTTTGATGTGCTTGTCGCCTGCGCTTTCAACTACGATGCACACACGACCGAGTTGGAGAGTTACAGCGGCGTACCAGTTCTCAAGGCTAGGATGAACGCCGACCTGCACATGGCGGACGACTTGAAGAACACAGGCAAGGGGAACCTGTTCGTCATATTCGGCGAGCCCGACATTGACGTTCTGCCTGCGGACGATGAGCAGATTGAGGTGAGAGTGAACGGTGTGGATGTGTTCCATCCCAACACCGGTGAGGTTCGCAGCGACGGACCTGAAGGCATTGCCTGCTGGTTTATCGACACCGACTACAACAAAGAGGCGTTCTTTGTTCGCCATGCGTACTTCTTGGGCGCGAGCGACCCATACAAGTCAATGCGGACGACGTTGAAGGCGGAGATTGACGCCGACGCATGGGAATCGCTTCACAGCGCCGTCTCTCGTCCATTTGACAAGCCGGAATCGGGACTGATAGCCGTAAAGGTCATCAACCACCTGGGCGACGAGGTTATGAAGGTTTTCAAAGTCTGATGCAGTTCCGAATCGCCAACACATTCACGGATAGCCTAGCGAGACTCAGCACTCAGGACCAGTCAATCGCTAAGCAGACTGCGTTTGACCTCCAGACAGACCCTGGGCGCGGCGGACACCAAGTACACCCCATCCAAGGAGCAGCTGACAGGAACTTCCGCTCGGCGCGCGTGAATCGCGATATCCGTATTATCTTCCACCAGCGGGGAGAAAATGCAACTCTCTGCTATGTGGCGCACCACGACGACGCATACGATTGGGCGCAGAAGCGCAAGCTTGAAGCGCATCCTCGAACCGGAGCGGCGCAGCTGGTGGAAATAAGAGAAACTATCGAGGAAGTCCGAGTCCCTCACTATGTGCAAGTCATAGAGCCTCTGCCACCGAACCCCCCACTATTCGGCAGAGTCTCAGACGAAGAGCTCTTGAGTTACGGCGTGCCGGAAGAATGGTTGGAATACGTTCGTGGCGCAACCGAAGACAACTACCTTGAAGTGTCCGATCATCTGCCGGAGGAGGCAGCCGAGGCCCTTCTACAGTTGGCGACGGGGGGAACTCCACAAGCGCCTCTGCCGATAACGGCGGGAACCGACCCGTTTGAACATCCAGATGCGCTGCGCCGGTTCCGCGTTATGCGCGACATCGAGGAACTTCAGAAGGCATTGGAGTATCCGTGGGAGAAGTGGAGCGTATTCTTACACCCCGATCAGCGAGCTATCGTTGAACGGAACTACAACGGCCCCGCGCGCGTTTCTGGTTCCGCAGGGACTGGCAAGACTGTTGTGGCTCTGCATCGGTCGGTTTTCTTAGCCCGTTCCAATCCGGATGCGCGAGTGTTGCTGACTACATTCTCCGACACGCTGGCGAGTGCGCTGCGATCCAAACTTCGCGTTCTCATTACTGGTGAACCTGAACTCGCAGAGCGGATAGAAGTTGGCTCGTTGGACTCGGTTGCAATTCGGTTGTACCGAACAATGATCGGCGAACCTCAAATTGCTACAGATGAGGCAGTTGTTGACCTAATTCATCAGGTAGCCGGTAAAGAAGAAGGTCTGCAATTTTCTCCCTCGTTCCTTGTCTCCGAATGGCAGCAGGTGGTTGACGCTTGGGGACTGGCAACTTGGGAAGATTATCGAGATGTTCAGCGATTGGGAAGACGAAGGCGACTGCCGGAGACCCAGCGTAAGACTCTCTGGTCGGTGTTTAAGCAAGTCAGAGCGGGATTCAGCGAAAACCAACTCATAACCCGCTCGGACTTGTACCGGAGTCTCGCGAAGGCCGTCGCTCAGAGGAGAAATCCTGTCTTTGAATATGCCGTGGTGGATGAATCGCAAGACCTCGACATCGGGCAATTGGATTTTCTGGCAGCTCTTGGCGGCGACCGCCCTGACGGATTATTCTTCGCCGGTGACTTGGGTCAGCGCATCTTTCAGCAGCCATTTTCTTGGCTTTCGGTCGGCGTTGATATACGAGGACGCTCTCAGACATTGCGTGTGAACTATCGAACGTCCCACCAGATCAGGACGCAAGCGGACCTACTACTCGGTCCAGAACTTGCAGACGTCGACGGTATAACGGAAAGACGCAGCGGAACAATTTCCGTATTCAATGGACCGACACCCGCGGTGCATGTGTATGATTCGGAATCGCAGGAGATCGACGCAGTTGCTAAATGGATAATTGAACTATCCGAGGACGGAATGGCGCCAAGTGAGATTGGAGTCTTCGTGCGCTCCGAATCTGAACTCAGACGTGCCACTAGAGTGGCAGAAGCGGCTGGGCTGAAGCCTGTACTGCTTCAGGGCGACGCCGTAGCAGGGGAAGCAGGAGTCGCCGTCGGCACGATGCATCTAGCCAAAGGATTGGAATTTCGCGCCGTGGCAGCGATAGCGTGCGATGCCGAAGTCATTCCCTCTAGGGAAAGGATGGCGCTTATGGCGGAAGATTCGGATTTTAAGGACGCCTACAACACCGAACGATACCTGCTTTACGTCGCGTGTACCCGGGCTCGAGATCAGCTATTGGTTACTGGGGTTATTCCTGCGTCAGATTTTCTTGAAGACATGCAGATGTGACTTATCTGCCTTCAGATTCGGCGATTGGTTTGCGGTTCTCTTCAATCTTGACTTGGACAGATGGAGTCAACTATGGCAAGAGGAAATGTGCGCGAGAGGGCCGTCAATCCGCATGATATAGTCACGCGGGAATACGGAAAGATCATCAAAGACAATCCGGGCAATGTCGAGGCTTTCTATAACCGGGGTTGCACGCACAAGTACAAAGGCGCTCTGGAGAGCGCAATCAGGGATTTCAATAGAATAATCGAGCTTGACCCGAGCCATTCCCACTCTTATAACCGTAAGGCTGACATTTACTTCGAGAATGGGCAGTTCAAAAGAGCCATTGAAAATTACCTAAAGGTGATTGAGCTCTCTAACAACAACCAAGTACTTGCCCTTGCCTGCAACAAGACAGGCGAAGCTCTCACCGCGATCGGTGAATACGACAAAGCATTGGAATACTTGGACAGGGTATTCGCCCTTACCGGTCCCAAAACCCTGCGTGCTCGCCTCGGCTATTACAATCGAGGCGTAACCTACTACAAGAAGGGCAACTACGACCGGTCGATAGAGGATTTTGAAAGAGTCCTTGAAATTCAGCCCAAATATCCTTACGCCTTTTACTTTCGGGGATTAGCCTACGCTAGGAAGAGTGAATATAGGAAGGCCGTCCTAGATTTCAACCATGCAGTTGCAAATTCCAACGGGATCCCCCTAATGGCGCGCGCCTTATATAATCGAGGGGTCGCTTATGAGAAGTTAGGTAATTTCGTGCAGGCAAGCCAAGACTACGATGGAGCACTTAAACTCAATCCTAAAGATCCGTCTTCAATACTCGCAAGAGCTTCCTTGGCGACTCATCTGCGTCTGATGGCAAGCCCACCCACTCCACAACACTCGGATGACAGCTAAATGGCCAAGCGCATCACAGAAGAAATGCGCGCCTATGACGCGCTTCCCTTTATGGACGATCTGTTTAATCCTACGCTGGAAGCTCTGCATACGCATGGCGGCAGCGCAACAAATGCACAGATAGAAGCCCTTGTCAGGAGCCAGTTTGAAATCGGCCCCGACATTGTCGGACGGCTCAATGTGAAGAAAGAGTTGGCTTCCAGGCTGGCTTGGACTAGAACTACACTCAAGCGCTATGGGGTTATTGAGAATCCTAGGCGAGGTGTGTGGGCACTAACGAGTTGGGGGCGTTCTGTACGTGAAGTCGACGCTTCCGACGTCAGGGCATACGACGTCAGCCGGGACAAGCGGCTTTCGTATGAATATGACAGGCAATTGCATGAGGTGAGCACACGACGGCCTGGCGATGCAGCTTTAATGAAGTCTCTAACCGATACAGACCTGCAGGTGGTCGGTAGTCTGATTGGCGATGACGTTTGGCGAGAAATTCTGCTGGTGTCGCTGCTAGCCATGTCGCCGAAGGCATTTCAACACTTGTGTCTGAGATTCCTCAGTGAACACGGTTTCACGGATGCGGACGTTACCGGAACGACGCGGAACGATGGAGGCTTTTACGGCTCTGTTACAGTGGAATGGGAGGATCTAGGCAAGCATCGCGTGCCATTTCTCGTAAAGCGTTATCGTGGGAAAGTGAACTCAGTGGTGGTTAGTGAGTTCCGTGAAACTCTGGCTTCGGACAGCCTGATAGGCATTGTCATGACCACTGGGAGCTTTGCAGAGACTGCGTGCCGCGAAGCGATCAAGGAGGGCGAAGCTTCAATTGTGATGATTGATGGTGAAACCTTTATGGAAAAAGTGAGACAGTTCGGCTGGGGAATCAGGACTGTTGGGAAGGTCGTCGAGGTAGATACCTACTATTTCGACAATTATCACCTTCTATATTGAGCGTGCGGACGGCAGAGTAATACGGGTTGTTGAAAATGGCAGAGACCGTGACGAGCTTGTCTTCATTCAACCCGGGCTCTCTTAACAGTATGTGTGCCTAGTCTGCGACTTTTTAATTATGCTAAGCCAATATAGTGTTGATAATCAACTCAACATCATGCTATACTCGAGAAGAGGCAGATAGATGGAATTCCCAGAGCGACTGCGTGCATTACGTAGGGAAGCCCGGCTGAGCCAGCGCGAGTTGGCGGAGAAGATCGGAGTCGACTTCACTTATCTAAGCAAGATCGAAAACAGCCGAGTTGAGCCACCCAGCGAGGCGGTCTTGCGACGGATATCTGAAGAGTTTGCAGGAAGGCTTGGGGTGAATCAGATCGAGCTTGCAGATGAGCTAATAACACTTGCTGGAAAGGTGCCTTCGGATATCGCAGAGACGCTATCACGGAATCCACAAGCTGTTCGTTTCCTAAGATCTATCGGAGATGACGTGCGGTCGCCAGCGGAATGGCAGCGACTAATCCGTCACTGGTCGTCGGAGCAATAATGGTTACTACTTTTCTGTCGGATGTACAATTGGAAAACAGCGCGGCCCGCTTGTTGGGCCGGCACGAGGCACTTTACGGCGAAGTTGACTGTCCTCCTGTGCCTGTCGAGGATATTCTGGAAGATGTACTGGACCTCAGTATTCTATGGGACACCATTCAAGAGGAGCCGGACCAGTCCATACTCGCTGAACTCAATCCTGATTCCAGAAGGGTCGTGTTCAACGAGGCGAGGCAAGATCTGATCACTGAAACCCCAGGCCTCTACCAGACCATATTGGGCCACGAGGCAGGACACTGGGAGGTGCATGTCGATAAAGGACAGGTTCACCAATTGGCCCTATCTGGTATGGAGCCTTCAGTCAAATGCCTCTACCGCTCCTCTGGACCCGGCCAGGCACCTCAGGAGATTCAAGCTCATAGATTTATGGGTTTCCTTCTTATGCCGTCGCGCCTCTTGTTTGAGGCGATAAGGGATGTTGACCTACTCAGTTGGCGTGAGTTGTATAGTCTCCGAGAAGAATTTCAGGTGACAATCACGGCGCTGAAGGTCAGATTGGAGCGGCTTGGCCTGCTGTACATTTCAAAGGACGGATTACTCTATCCATCGCGTCAAGAATACGAAGGGCAAATTCGTCTGAGTTAACTTTGGTGAATCGCCAATTTTTTGTTGAGTTGTAATTCCACTCAAAGAATGCTTATAAATTCGAATTAACTCCCAGAAGGCAAGAAACATAATGGCGAACGAAAAACACTTCCACATCCTAGCTCTTGACGGTGGTGGCACGAGGGGAATTTATTCAGCGCAAGTTCTGGCGAATGTTGAAGTTCAAATTGGCGCTCCGATCAGGGACAGTTTCGACCTAATCGCGGGAACCAGCACAGGTTCAATAGTTGCGGGAGCGGCCGCGACTGGAATCCCTCTCAAGGAAGTTGTCGAACTCTTTGAGCAGCAGGCTCTCCACATATTTCCCAGTAAGCGCCTTAGATGGGGTATTTTCAGAAGTAGGTACCCACGGAAGCGTCTAGAAGATGTCATAGATTCTTGCCTGCCTAACACGACCCTTGGCGAGATTGCCACTCCGCTGATCATTACGAGCTCCAACATTGCCACTGGCGGAGTGCACGTCTTCAAGTCCAGTTATCTCGCGGAGCTAGGCGAGCCTTATGTGAGGGACAGCGAAATTCCGCTCGTAGAAGCCATCCTTGCCTCCTGCGCAGCTCCGTCTTACTTCGATCCCGTACAGGTTGGCGAGAACCACTTGGCGGATGGTGGTCTTTGGGCGAACAACCCATCTATTCTGGCTGTCACAGAGGCCATTTCAAAGTTCAAGCAAACGGTCGACCAGATTCACATTCTGTCTATCGGAACTGGGCATCCAACGAAAATGTACAGCCACCATCGGCATTGGGGACTTGCCACGGGATGGGGACACAAGAAGCTCGTCTCTTATTTTCTCAATCTGCAGTCCCAGTCTTCATCCAATATGGCGGGTCTGATTCTGGGAGAGAGGTACGTGCGCCTGGATCCTGAAATAGAAGAGTGGGCGCTAGACGATACAAAGCATCTCAGCAATCTGAAGGCCCTCGCAACCAGAGACTTCGCCCATCGAAGCGAGGAAATCCTTAAGACGATGAGGAGGTGAGGTCTGACCTAGTGAAGAATCTATGGGTATCAAACCCATGAGCCGACTAAAGAACATTTTCAGGCCTAAGACGCGGCGACCGCCTTAGGCTTACCATCTAAGGAGATAATGACATGACGAAGAACAGCGAAGACTTCCGCAAATTCCTGGCAGACCACGTAAACGTGAATGACTCGAGGATGGAACGACTGAGAAAAAGTGTCCGTGCGGTAGGCAGATACTTGAAAGACAATCTGAAGGGCTATCAGAATATGGAGCCACAGGGATCGTTTGCTCTCGGCACTATCATCAAGCCGGTGAAAGAGAATGCCGAATTCGACGCTGACATACAGATCGTAATGAATCCCAACGATGACTGGGAGCCGAAAGACTACATCAGCGCGATTTACGATACTCTAAAGGAAAACGGGAATTACTCGGATAAACTTCAGCGCAAGACTCGTTGCGTCACGATCAACTACGCTGGAGATTTCCATCTCGACGTGGTGCCGCGCGTCACGATTGGGGGCCAGCACTATGTGTGCAATAGGAGCACGAACAAGTTTGAGCCGACGGACGGAAATGGATACCGTGACTGGTTCAACGACAAGAACCGGATAACCGGAGGCAATCTCAAGCGTGCAGTCAGGCTACTGAAGTACCTCCGAGAC
This sequence comes from Chloroflexota bacterium, assembly GCA_009840355.1. Classification (NCBI taxonomy): domain Bacteria; kingdom Bacillati; phylum Chloroflexota; species Chloroflexota bacterium. The sequence goes on along the minus strand of VXNZ01000049.1, from coordinate 16,502 downwards.
CACAAAGGCAACTTCACTGCCAAGTCCATCCTACTCACTACTCTCGCTGGGAACGCTATTGAGTCCTCGGACAAAGACACCGAAAACGTAAGGACCGATGCGGACACCCTATGCACAATTTTGACGAGGATAGATAACTACCTCCAGCTAAATCCCCGGATGCCGGAGATCAAGAATCCCGTCCTTCCGAGCGAGACGTTTAACCGTCATTGGGACCAGACCAAATATGCGAATTTCAGAACCAGAATTCACGCTCACGCACAGACAGCGCGCGAAGCACTGGGCGCCGAGTCCAGTGAAGAAGCTATCAAGATTTGGCAGAAACTGTTCGGAGACGATTTCGGGAAAGGGTCGTCGGGAGGCGGTAATGGAGGTGGAGGAGGTTCCAAGCCGAAGCCGTCCGGTGGGCCCAGTGGGAGAAGCTCAGCCGCGTTATTCGCGACGCCTGTAAGGCCTAGGCCGCAGTACGCCGGCCCTGTGGCGACTCAAGATAGGGAGGCAAAGACCGTATCGCTGAGGCTTTCGGACAGCGACCTTCAGTGGCTCCGCGAAGTACAGCCTGGACTATCGTACGTTTCTGATGGCAATCTAATTTCCGGCAGGTTGGCGTTCGCGGAGAGGTACGACCCAGATGACGGCTTGCTGAAACCGCTCGCTCCACTTGGAGAAGACTGTAGTCAGTTTGCGATACACGACGCGTTCGACATCGAGATCCGCCTCACCTTTGAACCCACTACATTCAACCCGTGGCCCACAGTCGTTGAGGTGGGCGGTCGGATAGAGAAGATAATGCAGGAGCAAGCCATCTCAGAAATCGCAGATATGCACTGTTACCCGGGCTTTTCTGAGAATCGCTGCTGCTTGGGATTTCAGGTCGAAACGGGTAAACCCTTTCGATTGCCGGAGTTCATAAGGAGTCTGGTTGTTCCTTTCCTCTATCGCGTCGCCTACGCCGACCATTATGGGCTGGAAGCATCCAGACATAAACTATGGAAGACGTACCCCCATCAATTCACACAGACGCAGAGCGAGTATCTTGGCGAACTTCGTTCAATGGTCAAGACTGGCAGGAATAAGCCCTGCCCATGTGGTAGTGGGTTGAAGTTCAAGAGGTGTCACCTTCAGGAGGTCAGTGTGGCCAAAGTGCTAGGGTTGCTCTAAAGTTGTTTCGGCGGCCTCTCTCAGGTTTGCTAAGGCAACCCTATGTGACGCGGAATGGCAGGAGAATCCTATCCACTGATAGATCGGTTCTCCTATAGCAGTTTCCCTTAGCTGTGCTGCAAGGAGATTCGATCATTCTTGTCACGTGTTCAAGCTCGTGGGAAAAAGGAGTTGGCCCTTTCTTCCAATTCAGCGCACTTATTCATCAGGTCGTCAAACCCTTCACCATCATCAAGCAAAATCCCGTCATTCACCATCCTTTCGTAGTCCGATCTGAGAGCTGAATATGCATTTCCTTCGGGTACCAACTGAAGGTTCCCGTTGACGGCATCTTCGTAGTCAATCCAATTACCGTGGGTGTCTCTTTCTCGAAAGAACATCTGCTTGTGCCTAGCAACACTCAGGGCCTCGGCGCGATCTTCAAGTGCCTTGTCCGCATAGCCGGCTTCATCGAGCCTAACCACGTCGTTCCAGTGCCTTGATAGCCTCTGTGCCCAGTCTCTACGCTGATGGCAGAAAACGTGAATGGCGGTTGCTTTTTCCCAAAAAGTCCTGTGGACCGACATTACCCACGGGCGTGCCGATGGAAATTCTACGTCAGGAATGAAAGGAGACGCATCGCACTCGACGATCCGCTGATCACGTGGTTCTCCGGTTGAACGCGCGCCGAATTCCAACAGAACTTCGGCGCGCACGAATCCATAGTCAGGAAATAGGGGCTCATAAGCGACAGTTATCTTGTCACCGTCAGACACCAGCCGGGTGGACAGCCCAGCTTGTAGCAATTCACTTTCGATGGCGGGCTTCACTTCGTCGCTCACCCAAGAGTCGAGTCGCCTTCTGATCTGACGCGACCAACTTCTTTCCCGGCTTCGGGTTGGCGGTAACGCTGCCTCGCCGGCATCTGCGACCAATTCAGGAATTATGGCTCGGATATCGTAGGTTATGTCGATGTCTTCTGAAAATCGCCGGATTGCTCTGTATGCCTTCGACAGAGATGTCCCACCCTTGAATGTCAGATTGTCAGTGAATCGGGTTGCAAAGAGAGCGTGCAACAGCCGAACTACCCAGACATCCTTTTCCAAAAGATGTGCAGGTCGCCCGCTAAAGCCGGCCGCTACCAGCAAGGAGTTCCTCTGGTCGTCTAACGACAGTGAATAGAATGGCGTCTTATCCAACTGAAATCATTTCACTTACCGGCTTGGCTATCCATTCCGGAACAATAGCTCGTGCTTCCGCTAGTTCGTCAATGTCCTCCTGAGTTAGGCGCGACCTAGCTTTACTAAGGCAATGTTCCACCTCCTGGGGTCCCATCCAGGCAAGTGCTCTGACAACATCTCCTGATAACCTGTTCGGAGAAACCAGCTGCCATTTCGGGGCGTGTACAAGTTCTACGGACATCTCTCCAAACTTCAAATTTCGACTCGGGCCGGAGGTTAGATAAACCTGCCTGATAGGTATCTGCGTGGTAAGTCCAAGCGCATTCGCCATAGAACCACCGGAAGGAACAATCGTCTCACTCCACATTTTTGACAGAGTTTCGATAGTCTTCCCGATTTCGGGCGGCCTAGTGCCGAAGCGTGTCTTGACTGGTGGCACATAGACGCCTTGGCAAACGCGCATCAAGTTCCCACTTCGGGCCAGACGGGACAGGGACTGATCCACAGCCGCTCTGTTGCCGAGGTGGAGAAGGGCCTTCGGATTTAAGACTGTGCCCTCCGGCATTGTTGAGATGAGTTGCAGGATTCTCGTCTTGAGACTGGCCATCGTTCTTTCATTTCCTTTGTCAGAATTATATCATGATTTCTGACCGAAGGGCGGATTTCTTTCGTTGAGGCTGTGGTTGCGAAACAGAAGGTTGTAGTGAAATCCATAGAAATCAACAGACACGAAAAGGCGATAAACCGTCTATGCTTTACAATTCACCAATACCCGAAATGGTTGGGGCACAACTGGCGCTCTATATTTCTCTCAACGTTGCTACCCCCGTGGCATCCCTGTCCCTCAGTTATTTTTCGGACGACTTCGCGAGTCTAGAGGATCGGAGGGAATGAACTCCTTCCATTCGGGTTCACTAAGCCTCTCGAACCACGACAGATGCTCATTCCAGTCAGGGTCAGGAGGAATCCTGAAGATGTCGTCGTCGCGTTTGTAGACGTCCTCGCCGCTGAACTCAACGTAGCCAGCGGCGGTTGCTCTGATTTCGAACTCGAACTCCTGAACGCGCTGGGGACTCTCTTTTTCACTCTCCGAGCCGGCTGTGACCTTACCGTGTAAAGCGGACTGCCACTCTCCCTGATATGGAGAACTCTTAAGCTCACCCTTGAATCTGAGAGAGTAACGAGCATCCGGATGAACTCCATAGTCCGACCCAGGTAGCCAGGACTTGGCCTGCACGCCCATGATGGTCTGAATAGATGCGTTAAGGGCATGTATGACATGTAGTCGTAGGTTTGCGCTGTGCTCTCTTAGTGGTTCAAGTCCCTCTAGTCCATGGACGATTTGACTCCGCAATCTGTGTGCCTCGTCCGGCGAGAAGCAACGGCGCAATTCCCTCGAAAGTCTTTCCTTAAGTTCTTCGGAGAGCGACGCGGACAATGGCCCCTTGGAGATACCGTTGAAAATATGCTGAATACCCGCCATCTTGCGGTTTCTCTTTTCGCCAGGTTTGTCGTTGCACGTCTCACATCGAGCTCTGGGCCCGTTGGGGTGTGCTATACTATCAAGAACCGTACCGATGCACTCCAGTCCAGTCCACGCAGCCACATAACTCACCGTCGGTTCATCAGTGCTTATGGAAATTCCATACCAATGGATCGCTGATTGGAGTTGGCGCTGCACTTTTTCGTCAATTGAAGAAATAGACTGAATGTACTGTTGGAATTGATGGTCAACTGTTTGGTCGAATGCGGAAAGCATATAGGGTTCCTGGCGATGCCAGTAATGATGCTCAGAGATAAGATTCTCGGCGATGTCCGTAGTGGCGAGCCTTTGCAATCGTGGAGACTGAAGGGGATAAGCTCCGTAAGCAGAAACCAGGGAACTGAACACTTGGCCTACCTTCAAGGCATGATCTTCAGCCTCCCGCAGCCCAGGACACACAAATTCGACCACAAGGACAATGTCGGTGTACCCACCCACGGCGGACGAATTATCCTCGGTACGGACGATATAGTAGCCCTTGCTGATCCCAAAACCTTTTGGATCGGAAATCGGTCGTCTCGTTTCTCCACTCGGATAGAAACATGACGGGATCGTCAATTCCGCAACGTAAATCTGTTCGCTAATTCCAGTCAGCACAGTGTATCCCTCGTCGCACATCGCGTTACGATTGACTTCGCTAGGATGCTCATTTCTTGGCGCTTGATCTCTATACTCCTTGGATTCGCTAGTAAGCCTGTGCCAACAATCCGGCCAGCCACCCTCTGAATCTGTCGCTCTAGCGAAAAGTTGGACGTGGATATTTCTAGCAGAATATGTCGACCAGCTGCTTCGTCTAGTCATCCTTTCTAAGTCTAGCTCGGGGGACTGTATGACTTCCAGATCAACTACGGTCGAATGATTCTAGCGACGGCCTCAATAATATCTGCCGCATTCGTGAAACCGTAAAAGCTAGCGGCTAAGGCGGCGGATACCTGCATAGTCACTCTGAACGCCAACCACTTGTACTCCGCTCTATCGATCGGTTCGACCCTGAAAGTTCCAATAGCGCTGCCGAGTAGCAATGATGCTAACCAGGCAATGACAACCGTACCAAGAAGAGTTCCCAGAAGGTAGCCTATTACGGACATTGTGCGACATTCTCCTTTGAATTCCTCAAAATTCCGGGATAGTAGCCAACTAGGTTCGCAGATTTGGCTCCAGTCGTCGTTGGTGAAGGACCACATCTAGTGGCCCGCGTCATCTAACTTTAGCGGCTTTTTGCTTCATCGTGCTGCTCGAATTAGTACCGCGCCAACCAGCCGCAGTCTTGCCTATCAGTTTGGGAAGATACTCACCGGCTCGCCCACTTGTTGCCGGGCACATCGAATGTACTGAATCTCTAAATTGTGTGCAGTCCGTCGAGCTTGATCGGGACTTCGTCGACCGATCAACGTCTGGTTCTGCTAGTGTAGCAATGCGATTAGAGTAACTGTGCTCATAAAGATGAACTCCGGGCAGATCCAGAATCAGAGAGACCCTCTTCCACCCCACTGATATAATGAACCAAAGTCGGTCACGGAAACTTCGAAGTTTCCCGAATTACATTTAATGGCGATCTTGCATAGAATCGTCGCCAGTTAAGGTGCAGAGGGCCGATAATGCCTGAACCAAACCAACCATTGACCTTGTCCAAGACCAACATCACTAATATAGACGGGCATAGCGTAAAGGTGCCTGTGAACGTGATGTTGCGCATGTTGCCGAGTCCCGAGGTAGTCTTTGAGTCAGACCACCTTCCCACCTTACTGTTAAGGAACGTGGAACAAGGAAACAAAGTGGAGCTTGAAAATGGAACTGAGATCGATGTGCTCTTAAATTCGATGAATTCAAGTGGAAGTGGCTCTTTGATTCCGTCTCGTCAACCAGTCATGGCATTAGATGAAGGGAGGCCGATCCAGTCAGTACGGTTCAGTGTCATCAACCTGTCCTTTTTCTATGGTGGACAAGACAAATGGGTCCAAGCGGGGGATAGTAAGGTATTGGTGCCGCATACGCAAATGGAGACTTCTCGCTGGTCAATCCAAATCGCGGCAGACGAAGGTTATGCTGAAATAGAAAAGTTACTGAGAAAATCCAGAGGCCACGCAATCACGCATACTGGAGTCATTGGGGGGAAGGATTCTAAAGCATTTTCCAAGGAGGACGTTCAGACGATCACCGATGGATTGCGTGTCTTCCTCTCATTCGCTCATGGATCGCATGTTGGTATTTCACATGTCGAGGGTCTGGATTTTAACGGTGAACCATCGTTGATTCAATGGGGTCCTCGATACACAGCCCCATGGATAAGCAGACAGTCGTGGTGTCCGAGAATGGCCGGAGGTGATGTCCTGCAAGAGTTGTTTCCGGGGTTTTGGCAATTATTCACTCAGGAAGGCTGGAATGAAACCATAAGACGAGTGATCGACTGGTACTTGCAAGGGAATGAATCGCGATTCGTTGATAGTAGCATCGTCTTTAATCAAGTGGCTCTGGAATGCCTGTCGCATCGCATCCTGTCAGGAGGAGATTCGAAGAAAGCAGCTGGATACAGAATAAGCAAGGCACTGAAGGAGAGTGGAATAGATGATTCCGCGATCCCCGAGAGCTTGCCGGTCTTAAGGTCACTGAGCGCCAAGAAAGGTTGGAAAGGCGGTGCGCACGCAATAACGGAAATGAGAAATAGTACAGTTCACGCAGATAATTCTTCTGGTGGGTTTTCTCTGGATGGCTGCTTCGAAGCCTCAGCATTAGGACAGTGGTACATCGAACTGATACTACTGAGTCTTTTTGGCTATACAGGTAAGTACCGAAATCGCCTGTTGATCAGGAGCGGCTCCTATCCTGTTGAGGACGTCCCTTGGGTTAACCAAGCCTAACCACCTAATAGAGGAGGGCTTGACTACTATCTCCAGAATCCGACAGTACAAGTTGCACTGTATTGGCTAAAATCCATGGCTAGCTGACAGTGCCAACGTGTTAGTGCTCAGTGATCGGGTCCGCGCAAACTGTCAAGAGGAGTTGTCCTCTTCAGCAGTGTCCGGCTAAACGCCGGAAAGCTATCCTGAGTCGGCTCGACTGTTCCTCTTGAGGCGGTAGCCGTCGCCGTTCATTTCTATGACGTGGGCGTGGTGAGTAAGCAGGTCCAGCAGAGCGCCTGTTAGCCTCCCCGATCCGATCATCTCGACCCGCGCGTCGTTTGTCGGGATTATCGAGCCCCTTTCGTAGCCCTGGCTGAAGACCTCAAAGAACAGCTCGGCACCTGTCCTCCGACGGCGGCACGAGCCGATTTCGTCTATGAATCCAGCGGTCTCAAGGTGGAGTCAGAGGCATCAGGAAGCTGGAGTTTCCTGCGTCTCGATTGAGTCTCGCCGTAGTTTCGAGCTTCGTGTGACGCAGCAGCCCCCGGCGAGTACGCCAGGGGCTACGACTTCAGTGGATGCCGATCAGAGACTAGTCGGCGCCATGCAACTTGTCCCGCCCATCACCTGGGCAAACGGCGTGTCCTTCCCGATGCCGGACCACTCATAGAGTTCGTTCAGCTTTCTGCGGTCTTCCTCATAGATCTCCGCCCACCTGATCGCAACGCCGGTCGAGACGTGCCTCTCCAGGTTCGTGGGCTCTCCAGGTCTCGCCAACATAGTGTCCTCCACGTTCAGCCAGTACCAGTACACAGCCGGGTCGCTGGTGTTCATAACATCCAGCCCTTCCATGTCGACGACCGACTTGTCCTTGCGGCTGGCGTACCTTCCCGCGATCTCCTCGGCGATGCACAGGTCGCATACCGTGCCGATCTCGTCCCGGCTCAACTCGTGTCCGCAGCCCTGGCAGAGGGGCGCGCCGACTGTCGCCAAGTCTTCGATGTAATACTCTGCAACCATCGTGTTTTCCTTCCTTCCGGCTTAGCGCCGGCAATGAAAAAGCCCCTGGCGAAATCGCCAGGGGCTTCAGGTCAGTTGTGCTCTTTGATATAATTGGACTGTTACGAGACGTCCTGTACGGCGTCTCTGAGGATCGGGGGTGCTGGATTGGTGTTCACTCCCCCTATCCGTTCCGTTTCCTCCTTTCCTGTCCTTGGCGGTCCTCTGCGCCTGTGCTTGCCGAAACTTCCTCTGGTCATGTGTACCGTCCTTTCCGGCGCATGCGCGCCAACAATGAGAATTCCCCGAGGCAATGTGCCAAAGGGGAGTGCGATGTGGTTGTTGCCTGTGCTGACGGTTGTTGCCTGTGCTGACGGCGGTTGCCGTATCACTCGCCAGCGGGAGACGCGCCAATAGGTGACGGGTGAGAGACCGTCAGAAATGGGGATGACGGGAGAGGGCGCAAATCGCCCAAGGCGCAGCTCGCCCAGGGCGTGAGGGAAAAAGGGGGAGGGAGTTAGGCGGGGGGTGTCGCCGAGAACCATTGAAGTCCGCGAGGAAACGCGGATTGAGGTGACGAGTCGCGCCGTTCGGCAGGCTCTCAGGCGCAGCCGGCGTCAGACGTTAAGGGATAAGACGGGGGTTGAGCCGTCTGAAACGCAAGCGGTGGAAAAGGGCGCAGTTCGCCCAGGGGTGTAAGAGATAGGGTGGGGATGCCGTCAGGCAGGGAGGGGTAGGTAGAGGCGTGAAGTCCGGGTGGGAAGAAGCGGTTTGCGGGGAGTCGGTGGCGTATACGCGAGGCATACGGGCGCTGAGCGCGGGAGTTGTCGCGGACGCAGTTAACACCACCGCTGCTTTTCGGCTCTTTGCGAAATGCGGTGAACAGAGGCTGATGAATTGCACCGGCAGGAGCGCAACGCGCTGCGACTTTACCCGGCGCCTTTTGCCGACACTGCGGGAGTTTCCGATTCAGGAGCGCAAAGCGCTGCAACTGGAAGATCGAATACCCGTAATCGGAGATGATTCCGAATGTGGCGGCTACGGCCGCTCAAAAGCTGCGGACGTAACTGAGGGATTTGGGATAGATATATACACCCTTATTTTCTCACGGGATATGGCCGAGTCAAGCAAAATGGCCTGAAAACGACGGAAATTGCCCTGAGAATCGGCAGATTGCTCACGCAATCGGCGACTTCCCGATAGATTGAGTAAGGAATCGTGATGGACGGGCCCTCTTCGACTTACGGACTTACGAAACGGACGATTCCGCTGGCCCTTCCGCGACTTCACCGCTGAACAGGCGGATGTCGCCCGCGAACTCTCGCGCCAGCGCGTGCAGCCCGCGCAGCTGGGAGACGAAGCGCTCGTAGTGTGGTATGTCTTCAGTCGGATACCTGAGCGTGGGTGCCAGGACCTCGCTGATGAACGCCGCCCGAACATCGTCCGTCCGTGGACGCACCCTCGCGGCATCGAGCACGATATGCACCGCCACGCAGGCCCCGTATATCCTGAGCGTGGGGACAACGACGTCACGGATAAATGCCGCCATTATGACGGCCATACGTGAGCGCATAGGCCAGGTGGCGATGGCGGCTTTGAGTGTCGTATGGATCGCCTCCGACGCCCCCAGGATGTGTGCCAGCCGATCGGCGGTCCTGGTGCGCGACGAGCCCTGCTCATCCCGCGCCTCCACCTTGTCGAGAGACCAGGCGAGATGGGATGCGATGTAGATGTCCTGGGGCCGCAGTTGCTTCATGAAGCGGCGCTGGTGGACGGTCGAGTGCAGCCTGAGGCCGTGTCTGGCGATGTGCTCGTGGATCGGGAGCTCTGCGAACTCGTGGCGGTCGGAACAGTCGATGCGAGATGTGCCGGCGATGCTCGCCAGCAGTGCCGCCTCCTTGTCCAGCGTCCCAAGCAGCTCTGCAAGCGCCAGCGGGAACTCGTGAGTCCACTGCGTGGGCCAGGACGGCTCCCTGAGTTCGGCGTCGGTCCCCTCCCAATGCCAGAGAAACGCCTGGATGGTCTCCCGGTAGATCGCCCTTACGATGCGGCCCGCGGGGGCATACCTGTTCTCATGCAGTCTGAGATCGTTAGTCCTGTGCTCGAAGTCCCTCCAGAAGTCACCTAAAGCCGCGCTCGCCGCGGTTATCTCGACGATGCCCAGTGGCATGATGATATCCTCGTCATCATTCAGCCAGACGCTACCCCTGATCGCTACGATATGGTGCGCAACGCATCGATACATCTCCCAAGCCATGAAGCGGTCACTCGCGGTAAATTCCGCCCAGTCTGTGTCCGGGTCGACGGGAGGCCTGCCTCCCTCGTCGGCGTAGAGCCACCTGTACTCGATCCCGAACGCGGAAATGAACTGCGTAAGCGTTTGTCTGTCGGTTCCTGTGTCAATACGTGTCGTCATCTCTTATTCACCTTTCACTTGCAGTGTTTCTATTGCCGTTGGCTGATAGCTCGTGGTCCCGGAAGCGAAGCCGAAACGCATCCGAAGGCACGTAACCTGATGAGGGATTAGGTGTCGTGTAGTCGGGCGTCATCGGCGGGTCGGCAGCCTTCCAGACGCGTTTGCCGCAGACGCTGCCGTCGAGCGCCGAACTGGGGCGGCGCAGCAGCCGGTCTATCGTCCGGAGTGCAAGGCGCGGCAGCCACAGCAGAAGCGCAGACAGCATCCTGCGCCTTCTCAGCCTCCCGATGGCCTGGTCGTACCCCCTGAGCAGCAGCAGGCGGGACTGTGTCTGGTGTCCCAGCCGCGTGGAAGTGGGCCAGCGGGCGTCGCCAAGGATGTCCCTGTCAAAGGTCATCGCGTACTCCGGGCTCAGCAGCGTCAGCTCCAGCGCCGTCCTCTCCGATGCGAGCGCGTATTGCCACGGAGTATTGGGCCTTCCTGCTCCCCAGTCCTCGCACAGGCTACCGACGTGCCGCCAGCGCGCGGTCAGCTCCGCCCTTCCCGGTCTCCAGGCTCCGTCCCCGTCTGTCCGGCCGGTAGAGCCGAAGAACCAGTCCTCGTCGGGGTAAGGCCTCTCCGGTATCACGTCGCTGAACCTCATGCCGATTAGACGGGGCCTGTCCCTGTGGTCGTCGCGGTAGTAGCGGCGCATGCGCTCCTCGATGGTGACTCCGTCGCGCAGCTCCTCGGCGAACAGCCCGCACGCGTAGCGCCTTCCGGCGGGCGCAAACGCCACCTCGCGCGCGCCCATGTCCGCGTAGCTGGCCTGTGCCCTCATAACGAGCAGCAGGACCGCATCGCCGTGCAGCAGAAGGGGCGGCTCCAGCAGCGACACCTCATCGTTCAGCACGGTTCTCGCGGCGCTCACCGCGGCGCCGAGGCTCAGCTCCCCGACCACCGGCACTCCCGATATGAGGGAGAGGGCGTGGGCTTTGAGCTCATCCAGCGTCGCCTCAGTGGGGCGGGTATGGCACGGCTCAGGCGCGGCAGACAGGCTGCCTCCATCCGCGCCGTGTCGATCCCGTATCCGAGCCGTTATCCCTGCGAGCTTGCTGGCGTCGCTGCAAGCGAGTACCTCATACATCAGAAGAAGGGCCCTCTTTCGCTCCTCATCCGCCGCCTTCTCATCTTCAGGCGACCCGTCATCATCGGCTCGCCCCTCATCTGACGTGGCACGCCGCCCGCCCCTGCGTCCGCGACTGAGAGGCCGTCGTTCCCGCTTCGGCTGACCCGCCTCTGTTGTCCGCTCATCTCCATCGCCATTGGAGTCGTCGTCACCCAACCGGGGCTCATCCTCTGGTGGTGACTCCTCCTTGCCTCCGCCGGGATGCTCTTCTATGTATGCGCGGATGTTGCCCCTGAGCGCGTCACCGAGGTGTCCGGTCAGCCTTGCCCTCCTGACCACCTCGTAATGCACGCCCAGGATGCGGGCTATCGCGCGGTTCGACAGTCCAGCCCTGGCACTCAGCCACTCAAGCTCCAGGTCCCGTGCATTGCTGTCCATCACGTCCTCCGTATTTCTCTTATGGAGTCACCAAGTCCTCAAAGCCCGTTCACGCAGCCGGCACATCGCATGTGTCGGCCTGTTCCCGGTGGTAACCAGGATTCTGCATGTGTCACCCCGGGGCGACACATGCGTTTACCCCGCCGCTACGCGGTGCAGGAGAATGTGTTTCATCATGTGTCATGTACAAATTTCCCGTACAGGTTATATGTGTCGCCGTGGTGGCACATGTGGCGACACATGCCCCTGAGACTTCCCTGCTCAGAACGCTGCGGCAAGCGACACGCGCCCGCGCTGAAGCTGCCACGGCGACCTCCACACACGACCCAGCGGACCCGTCTCGGTGATGGTCCGCATGTCGGATACGAGCAGTGGCAGGGGGTTCCGAAGCGTTCGCGCCGCGAGAGCGCAGAAACGGCTCGCAGTAGCTTGGTCAGCGAAGACGAACAGAGCGATCGGCCTCCTGCCGTCGAAATCCGCTCTCGTATCAACCGCGCCGAAGTAGCGCAGGTAGCGCAGGAGCTTCGCCATCATTGTCCCAGGCTTGATCGCCCGCATCTCGTACTCCAGCAGGTACGAGAGCCTCCTGCCGCGATGAGCGAGCTCGATGGTGGCGTCGGGCCTGACGCTGCGCCAGCCGGTGTCGTACCTGAACCAGCGCTCCCAGCGGTGCGGCGGAAGCGCCTGGCGCAACCGCCAGTCCCCGTCGCGCCGGCAGGCGGCCGCAAGCGTCCCCACGAAACCGCTCACGCCGTCCGTGTGCCGCAGCTCCCGAGCCAGAACCCGGAGCTTCGATCCCTCCAGACGGTAATGCTGCACCTCGAGGCGTCCGTCGCCGGCATCGTCCTGAGTTGTGCCCCAGCGCCCGAGCAGTTCTGAGACGCGCCTGCGGTCCCGGCGCGCGATGTAGCGCAGCCCGCCGGAACTCAGGCACAGCCTGCTGCTGTTGCGCCGCCTCTGCTCCGGAGTACCACCGATCCGCACCTGGCACACGAGGCCGCGCCTTACCAGCTGCGCCCGCGTCTTCTTCATCATTGCCTCCGTCATATCGAGGAGCATTTTCAGGTGTGCTGCAGTCGCCAGAGGCCAGTCGTAGATGGCGTCCAGCAGGCGCCTGCCGGGCATCGTCAGCTCTGTCGCAACGAGGTCGAGACCGTCCGCGCCATCGGAGATTGGGAGTGCGGGCATCGATGCGCGTGCTGAACCTCCCGCCACGGGGACGTCCGCTCCGTGCATATCACGGGACTTCCCGACGACCTGATCGAGCGTCAGACCCCGGGAGTCACGCAGGCTGCGCCATACGGCTGAGCCGGGCGCGGTTTGCATTACGTCTTCCTCCGATGCCGCGTAGGCGTCGATTACCCTGCCGCGCAGGTCCGCCGCGAGGCGTTGCGCGTCAAGATTCCCGGGCAGCAGGAGCAGCGCCGGGGGGCACCTGCGCGTCCGCTGCGACCAGTAGAGCGTGCCGATGCGGCTTCTCATCGCCTGCCAGGAGAGTGTAGGCCCAAAGCACATCAGCGCGAGCGTCCCTCCGTCCGGCAGTTCCAGCAGCGCGTCGAGCGCGCCCGCGCGCATCCAGCTCCAGCTAACAGGGCCGCCCGTGCATCCCGCGACGTCCCGGCCCACGCGGTAGAGCGGAACCACCGCGTCCAGTCGCCTGAGCAGGTGACGTCTCCACTCTCCGGATAGCGGCAGCTCCCGAAGGAGCTTTCCGGTCGAGGTGTCTCGGATTTCAGCAAGCAGCATTATCCCGCGCGGCGGCAGGTACCAGCGCCTGACCCTAGAGGTGTTCGTGCGGGTGTGCCGCACGAAGGCCACAAGCCCCCGGGCCTCCAGTCCCAGAAGCGACTCAAGCGTGCTGCTGGGCGGCATACCCGCAAATGCCGCGAGCTCGTCACACTCTGCGAACGGGGTATGCGCCAGCGCGCCCAGCAGGTGGAGAGAGTTTTGAGAGAGTGCATTGTCTCGGCCCATCAGTCAGTCCCTCCTACCGGCCATTGTTTCTTGCGTCATCATCGTCGCCTAGGTCGCCAAAATACTCACGGTACTTGCCCCGCATGAATTCGGCGTTCTCCGCGTCGATGTCAGCCGTGGGTCTGGTGTAGGCGTCCGACGCCCTGCGGACCAGGTCCGCGATGCCCCTGTTTCCCGGCATGGGCGGCAGCACCTCCATCGAGAAGTGGATGTTCCCGCTCTCCAGCGTGAGCCTGCCGTAGCAGTGATGCGGCGGCAGCTCCACGATGTCGTTCTCCTCGATCACATCGCTCTCCAGCTCCCGGTGCAGCAGCTCGGCGTCCGAGGCGTTCACCTGGAACGAAAAGAGGCTTCCCGGGTTCGCAAGGATCGTCTCCCCCATATTCCCGCTCTCGGTCATCTCGTTGAGCCTGCCCAGGCTCTGCGTGGCCATCAGCAGGCTGCCGCCGAACTTCCGAAGCTCTGAGAGCATCTCGTCGAAGGGCACGCCGGGGAACACCTGCATCTCGTCCACGATGATCACGACGCGCCTGCGCTTGTGGGGCTCAAGCCTGCCCTGCTGCTTGGCGATGTGGTTCAGCAGGTTGAGTATCGCCCCTCCCACTATGGACGACACCTCGGGTCCTGTCTGCGCTCTTGCCGAGTTCACCAGCAGCACCCTGCCGGAGCGGATGGTGTCCGCGATGTCGAGCGTCGTGCGGCGCTGTCCCAGCACCCTGCGCGCGCTTCTGCTTCCCGCGTACTGCCCCAGCTTGCGCAGCACGGGGGCGAGCGCCAGGCGGTCGTTGACCGGCACGAGCAGCGGGTATATCTCGTTCCACCACTGCGCAACGGACACGTCCCCCTCCTCCCGGTCGCGCCCTTCCCTGATGACCTCCCGGCGCCTGCTCTCGTTGGTGAGGAACATGATGCCGTCGTAGATCGTGTACTGCTCCTCTGCCTTCCTGTTGCGGTTCGCCTCGTAGAGCGCGTACAGGGTCCAGCGCAGTATTTCCTCCATCCTGTCGCCCCAGTTGCGCGACGAGGACCTTGCGACCGTGAGCACCGTCTCCACTGTCAGGTCCCGCTCCGGGAAGGTGCGGGTGTCGAGCAGGTTGAGGCCGCAGGCGCGCGTCTCGTCTCCCAGGTCCACGAGCCGCACGTCCGCGGCTGCGCCCACCGGCAAGCCGTTCAGGATGTCCATTACGAGATCAGAGTGCGGATCGACCACGACGAGCGCGGCGTCGCCGGTGCCCGTGGCCCTGTCGCGCAGCAGGCTGCGCGCTATGTGCTGCGTGAGCGTCGTCTTGCCCATCCCTGTGCGCGCCACTATCAGGCCGCTCCTGTGCATCGCCTCGGCGGGAATGTGCAGCTTGCGCAGCCCGCCGTCGCCGTACGCCTCCACGCCTATCAGTGCGGCCCCGTCGAGTCGCCCGTCCTCCGGCGCGAACATCTCCTGCGGGACAGGCAGCCGCCTGCTTCCCGTGCGCGCCAGGCCCGGCACGTCCACGGCGTCTCCCGGCACGTGCCAGAACGCTGCCGCCTCCCGCGTGCCCACGACTCCCTGACCGACCTTCGTGCTGCGGAGGAACCTCTTTCGTCCGCCCAGGAGGCCGAGGTCGTCCGCGCCAGGGTCGAACCCTGACAGCCTCTCCAGGGGGCCTGCCGCAAAGCGCGCTCCCATAGGACTGTCGAAGCGACGGTAGGAGGCGACCACCGGGCGCAGCACCCGCTCCAACACCTCCGCGCCGGCACGGCCATCACCCAGCAGCGCGTACAGCTGCACCTCCAGACGGAACGCGGCGCCCGAGACCCGCAGCCTGACCTGGTCCGGGTCGTAGAACTTCGGTTTGGGCGACGCCCTGAAGAAACGACTCCTGAGGAGAGCGCTCACGATACCGGTGCGGTGCAGCAGGTAACCCAGGCCCGCAAGCGCCAGCAGTCCTAGGGCGGCGTAGGCGAACAGCTCGACCCGATGCTCGTCCCAGATGGAGATGAATGTGTGGCGGAGGTAGACGAAGGCGACCAGCGCCGCCATGCCTATGACGATCAGCAGGAGCTGAAGCATCTGACCGCCGGTGTTAGAGCTGTCTCCATTCTGCCCGTTCGCCCCGGGCCCGCTCTCCTCACGGCGCATCGCGTCCACCGCGAGCTGGTTGGCGCTACCGCTTCCGGCTATCGCCTGGTTGCGCCAGCGCTCGCTCCAGTCCCGGTCCCTCTCGCTCAGCAGCACGCGAGTGACGGCCCTTCCTCCCGGGGCCATCTTCGCTGACAGGCCGGCCAGCATGTCAACAAACGGGTCGCCGTCCTCCGTGTCGTCCTGCACCTGGAAGGGCAGCCACTGCTCTCCGGCGGGCCAGAGAACCTGACGACAGACGATCCCGTTCCGCTCTGACATCAGGAGCGGGTCGTCCTCCGGGGGCACGGTCGCAAATCGCGCGTGCGCATAGTGCGACCGCAGCGCGGACAGCACGTGGTCCGGCCGCGTCGAGCGCACGTACATCCTCACCCGGCCGTCGGTGGCGCAGAGCTCCAGGCTCAGCACCTCGTCGACCAGGTTCAGCGCCTCAAGCGCATTGATGAAGCCCTGCGCGCTGAACTCGCCTGACTTCGGCGGTATCACCCGGAACAGCACCGCTCTCTCGCCTGCCCCAGGCTCGCTCTGCCGTTCATTGCTTTTTCTGAACATTCCATTCCTCAACTTCCGCTTCGCGCCTCCCTCTCGCGGGGAGGCGCTCCGGATAATGAAACTTCCATAATCCCGTTCCTGAAACTGACCGGAAATCGATCAGCGCATACTAAACTCGCAACGGCTCGGTTTGACGGACTCCTAGGTCGTGTCGTCAAATGGAGTGGAAGGTGATAGAGTCGCATTGAAAGAGTA
>VXNZ01000048.1 GCA_009840355.1 Chloroflexota bacterium | reverse complement strand
ATGGGACCCTGCTGTGGGAGTACGACACCGGAGCGCTCATCCATTCTGCCCCGGCGGCGGCAGGCCGCTCCGTTTATATCGGCAACGATGCAGGGGAGGTCCACGTCATCGACCGGGCCACCGGCGAGCCGGTCCGGATCATCCCGGCCGGTGCCCCGGTCAGCGGCCGGCTCGTCGTAACGGAGCACGGCCTCTATGTCACGTCGGAGGAAACAGGCACGCTCATTGCCCTGCGCTAACGGTCTCCCGCTCATGGTGAGCCTATCGAACCACCCCGCGAAGGCGGGGATCCAGAGGCCTTCCATCCGCCGCTCATGGTGAGCCTGTCGAACCATCCTGCGCAGGCCCGCGCTTTACCGCGCAACCTCGCAGCCCATGTCATTTCGAGCGGAGCGCAGCGGAGTCGAAATATCTCTCAGGGCTACCCGGTGACCGCCGTTGTCCTCCTCGCACCTCCTCTGTGGACTCACGGGGCAGGCGTAACTCGCACACCCCTTTCGTTCCCAGTGAGACATTCTGAGACATTGTGGAACATCCCCACTCCTGTAGTCTGGGAGTGCCAAAGTGAGCCTAAGTGAGCCACGCCACTTCTGAAACGCGCCTGGCGCGCCCCGACCCCGGAGCCGGGACAGGCCCTCAACGATGGCGCGCCATCACCGACCAGCGTACGCGGTCAGGGCGCGACCGCGAAAGGAGCGCGTGTCACACGGTGGGGGGAGGTAAGCAGGTTAGGACAGGCCTAGCTAAGGATCGTTCCACCAGCTCAGTCCATATTTGGTAGAGGTGGCTGATCCTACCCGGCGTACGCGTCGGTTGGGGCGTTGGTCCTCCAAATCGAGCGCGACTATGATGCTTTGTGACTTCGCTCGCCATCCGACAGAGCGTGCCTTCATGGTTATCTGCTGGGGAGTGAGCCAAGCAGTTTCTGCTTCAAGGATTTGGTAAACGAGATCTACACTATCCCTCGCTGCAAGGAGACCCCATTCGGCCAAACCAAATGTGCCTGGGCCAACTCTGCGGAACACCGCCGGCTCATGGTTGCTAAGGATGCCATGAACCGCACGCTCGGTCGTCCAATCTCCAGCAGATAGCCGCTTGTTGACGTGTTGTGTTATATCGGTGAAGTGCGTAGGACTCCCAATTTGCCGCAGACTAGCGACGACAAAATGCCATCTAGGTGAATCGACTAACCAGACATACCCTTCCACTTCAATTGTTGCCATGTCAGTGGCGAGTGCATGAGATACAGCCGAAACTTCTATCCTATTGTTCGTTAGCTGTTCCTCTAGGCGGCGGCGTTCGATCGGTCCGGTTCGACGTAGATGCTCATGGATGCGTTTGGTGATCGCTAGCAGTTGGACTGCATCATCATTGGAGCCATACACGATCCATCGATTGCTGGCCGTCTTGGGTAACTCAATCAATAGGGGTGACACCCAGAGCATAAACGCTATGGCCATGTCTGGACTGTAACGTAAAGATTGCCTCTCCACATCGAGCAAGGCTAGTACGTCTTCTTTCCCGAGGGCACCACTGTGTCTAACTACTTCCTCCCGTACCAGTGAAGTAAGTATGCCGTAGGATTCGACCGAATCGATGCGCCGTTGAATTCGGCGAAGAGCTTTAGCTTGGATCTGTCTCACACGCTCACGGGTAATCCCTAAATCCCTACCGATAGCCTCAAGCGTCTCGACTTCTCCCGAGACAAGCCCGAAACGCCGCGTCAAAATCTCATGGTTCTGGGATGAGAATCCTCCACGCCATGGGCCTAAGGCCAGTACTGCATCTAAAGTTGACTGCCAATCCACCGAGGGCGTGGACAACATTTCTAGCTCATCGTGAGCGGTCGATTCGGAATGGCCTATTGCCAACTTAGCCTCCATCACTCACACGTGACTGCCTAGGCGGATTCAACAGGCTGGCGTCTTCATCCTAGGTCTGCTTCAGCCGACCTCGGTCAATGACTCTCCCAACGATGCCTGCGACTTCATCCGCGAATGTCTGGACAAGTTCAGCGTCAAGGCTACGGAGCTGGTTCAGGGTCTCGTGGTCGATGGAGCGGTTGACTTCAGGAACCCAAAGGTCGGATGTCTGAGCTTGGCGAATGCGCTCCTCGGCTAGAGACAGTGAGTCCGCTAGCTCCTTGCGGGCGAAGCGATACTCCTCGCCTGCCGAACGAGGAATGATTCCCCAAAACATGCAGGCTTCTCGGAACACAATCTCCTCACCCCTTTGGTACTTCATCCACGCTCGACTGCGGAGTAGGCGTGCCAACACAGCCTCACGGGCGCGTTCTATCCTCACTCGTTGACCATCTTCAGTCGACTGACTGTCTCCAAGCAAGGTTAGCGCACGGGAGGCGCCCTGTGTGGACAGCCGATAGGTCTTGCTTCGCGTCTGAAGCAACCATTTGTGTTTCTTCACTATAGAATTCTGACCCATGATGTATCGATAAATGACGTTAGAATCAGGGTATGAGTTCTCGTAACCCTGAAGCCCGAAATCCTCAGGATACTCTTTCCAACAAGCGACTACAAGATCTTCTGCGCTGAACGACTCTTCCGGCCATCGTCTAAAGGCAGTGACCAGTACTTTTTCGTGTTTCGTTATCATCAGTGTCTCACAACACCAGCTGTTTAGTTGCTCCGAATTCTTGCGTGAAGCTGTCCAGAATCTGCATCCTTAGTTGAGAAACTTCTTCCAGCACCTCGTTGACAGGTCGGCTCTCGACGCCGCGGTCGGCGCCCTGCATGGCCGCTTCTATCGCTGCGTCAGCTATCCTCTCTCCGAGATACATGGCCCATTGCTCGGACACTTCACCGTGCTGGTCATACACGAGTCGTGCAAGAGGGCTGGCCAAGTTAATCCACCAGATGTTGTGCTCAATATCGACCTGTCGCTGAGTGACCAACCCACTATCCTTGTGGAATACGGGTGGTTCTTCGTCGTAGGGGGCCTTTTGCACTTCAGACAGGAGGTACCTCGGCCTGTTGGGGCCTCCTGGGCCTTCTGGCGCTGGTACTACCGTTACCACGCAGGTTGCTGCCGTCCCATCTCCCTCTTTGGCTGTTACGGTTGAAGTCCCTTCGCTGAGCCCAGAGATGACACCCGCAAGTCCCACTCGAAGAATGTCACTGGAATCCGTGGTCCAGTTTACGCGAATCCCTTCATGCCTTTCGCCTGCAGCAGTGATTCCCGTGGCCCAGACATGACGACGTCGGCCTATGGGGACGTCTATAGTTGCAGCACTGAGTTCGATGCGATCACAATCGATTACCCTAAGTTCTATGCGATTTGAGACGACTCCTGTAGACGATTCACACCATATCTCAGCTGTTCCTGGCTGGTATGTGTTGACCATGTCGGTAACGTTGCTATATGCGGCGACAGGTGGGTTACTCGAATGCCAAACGACGCTGACAGGCCTGACCTGAGTGACATCATCGAGTCCAAAGAAGGAGGTTGAGAACTCCAATGGAACTTTGGCTCCTGCAACCTTCTCGTCTATGGCTATCGCTATCCTGCCAACTGGCGCGAGAGGAAGAGGAGATCGAGTCCCTCCAGTTTTCTTGCCCCCACCTCCAAAACCTGGGTCATCGCCGACACCTGAGCTAATCTCGTCGACGATGCGGTTGATCCAGCGATTCAACTTCGCCATCTGCTGGGTGAGACGTTTTATCTTCTCTTCGTCTTTAGTAGCCTTGTCCTGCACCATCGATGCCTGTTGAATCTTATCGGCGTAGGCGAGAATCTGTTCTCCTACCCATTCTTCTAGTGCACGTACAAGTGGACTCTCCACAAGCGGACCACGTGTCTGTGACTCATAGGATTCTACCAACGCATCCAGCCGGCATTGCCCGTAGATGCGGTCCGTGAAAGGACCCTTACCAACAAGTTCCCTGACTGAGCGACTGCCTCGTATTCGCGAACCCTGTTTGAAGTCGATGGTGTGGCGTCCCTGCAAGGCCTTCATTCCGGGCATCTGCTTATCTGACGTACGGAGCTCTAGAGTGCCCTGCGCACCTCCAGCTGTTGTCGATACAGGAGACTGGCCAAAAGGATCGTTCAGGCTAGGTGGTATAGATACAGCTAGAGGTTCGGAGAATCCCTCGTAGGGCATGATTTCCTCTAAGGTAAGTGCGGCACCTCCATTTGACAGTTTCCCATTGGCTACGACAAATAGCTTAGTGGTCTCCAGCGGCGTCTTACATTGTGGGTGGCTGCGCAGAGCACTTAGGATCAAACTATCATGGATTTGGAATGATTGTTCGGAACGGGCACCACACACGAGAGTAACGCCGTCTGCCCTCTGAGCAGCGGCTTGGGCAGCCGCCGGGAGATCTGCAACCGAGAGACTCAATGCACTGAGCCATTCATTGAGAGTGGAAGGTAGGTCCGTGCACGGCCGATCCTTGACCTCACCAATGTCGTCCAGCACGAAGGCTAGGGCGGGACGACCGGGCTCTGCCAATCCGTACTCACTGCGGAAACCGTGCTTTATGGTTCGCCAGACCACGTCTCCCTTGAAGCCGCCGACGGCGAACAGCTTGCCCCCGTTACCGTGACCGCCGACGACATGAGTCCCAGATCCTGAGGCTTCTGGGTCACCGTACCGAGCGAGTTTGTCGATGAGGTCGTCAGAGGCCATACCTACAAAGTCCAGACAAGCCAACACAGGCGACCCATCTTTGTCTGCGGGCGCAAGTATAACCACGATAACACGGTCCGCGCTCAGTGCTCCGGCTCTGTCGTAAGCGTCGCTAGAGTTCTTTATCCACTCAGGCAGACCATTTCGCCAGCTAGCGAAGCTGCGGGCGTCCACGATGATTTGGTTAGGATCAACGTCAAAGTACTTGGTTGCACCGTATGTGAGCATACTGTTCCTTCCAGTAGTTCTAGGGACTTAGAATCTTATGGACCTGTACTTGTCGTTGTCAATTTGCATCGGCATGAACGAACCGACTCTTGGAGGCTGCCGCGTACAATTCTACCGGTTCAATAGTCACCCATTGGCGGCCAAGTGATTCTGCCGCGGCGCCAGTCACGTTGCTTCCCCCAAATGGGTCTATCACCAAGTCCCCCGGTTCCGTGAGGAACTCAATGAAGAACTTAGCTAGCCGAGATGGCATTCTCGCCGGATGGAGTGGGATGCCGTTGTCCCTACAGTATTGCTGGTAAGGGTCAGCTGCACTCGTGTTGGAGACAGTGATTACGTTTGAAGGGATAGCACCTCCGTTGTCTGTGAGGAAGGACTGCGCCCCGATAGAATGTTCCGAAGGACGCTTACCTGCATTGTACTGTTGGGTTCGCAAGAGCCCTTGCATTGCAGAACTATAAGGCGACAATACCCTACGGTTGTCTGCCTTGGGTCGTTCCGTTGGGGACATCCACCACACATTTGTGAAGGCATCCTTGAGGCGGGTTCGATCTACGTTGACCCATTGTGCTGGAGACGGAAGCCGCGCCGGATTGGCGCAAACAAACTGCTGGCACAGGAATAGGTCTCCTTCTTTGCGAAACCTTAAAAGCGCCTCTAGGGCCAGCGTTGACATTGTGGGACGACCCTGTTCCCAGGCGTTGCCAATCTCGATGACGATTGAGCCGTCCTCGCGTAGGTACCTCTTGAACTGGACAGCGAAGCTGGCAAGCCAATCAACGTAGGCTTCGCCCGTTAGGTTCCCGTATGCCTTCTTTCTGTTGAGTGGAAACGGGGGGGAGGTGAAGATCAGCTGGGCTGAGGAGAGATACTTCTCGAACCGGGAGCTCTTGAACGCCTGCTCGGCAGTCCCGATGAACATGGTCCCCAGATCTGTCGAGTAGGCACGCCGGAGTCTGCGCTGCCGTTCTAGTCGCAGTGGGGTGTGGGTTGACTGCACCAGGTTGACTTCCCCGATTAGCGTTGTGGGCTAGTATTACTGGGGTTAGGAGCCAGGGTCAAGCATCCCCCCACCTGTGACACGCGCCTCTTTCGCGGTCGCGCCCTGCCCGCGTACGCTGGTTGCATGACCGTCGCACCGGCAGCACCCATAGACAGCGTCTATAGCTCGCACCCTCACCCATCAACGAGGTCTATAGCTCCGGCCGCAAAACCCGTTTTCGTTGGCATCCTTGCATCCTTGGTCGCGGGAAGCAGGCCACGGCCTTGC
>VXNZ01000047.1 GCA_009840355.1 Chloroflexota bacterium | reverse complement strand
ACTGATAACTCACTCCCATGTGCATCCAAAACACCTTACAACAGAAAATAGCCAACCTCACCAACGACGGTGAGACCATAGCCATGTTCTTGGCAGACACCTTGCAAAGCGACAGCTATGCCATCAAGCACTGCCACAAGTTGGACGCCGCACGCCTGCTATCCAAGTACGGCTTCGCGCAAGTCGAAGGCAAAGTCATACCCTTCGACCCAACCGGCGACGAACCATCAACCGACAACTCTGAACTGATAACTGATAACTCTAAACTGACACCCACGCTCAGAGACATCGTAGCCTACCCCATTGCCCGATACATCCGAGACCGCACAAACGAAGGCGAAACCCTAGTCGAAGCCCTCTGCGACATAATCCACGACGACGGAGAATACGACAGTCAAGCAGCGCAGGGCTTCGGATACGGTGGAGTCCGCCCGCCCGCAAAGCCACACCACAAGCTCGCAGCAGCAAGCGAACTCCTGCGCCGCGCATTCGGCGAGTCCGCCAAACGCCGCAGGTCCGCATCCTACGACCCCGAAGCGGACTTAGACGACGCAGCCCCCATCAACGGACACTTGGCAAAGCTAGTCCGAGACAAGACAAACGGCGGCACGGAAGCCGCAGAACTCCTCATACGCATAGCCGAAGACGACCGCAGCGATGGTGACTGGACAGCCGCGCACCGCGTAGCAGCCGCGCGTGAACTGCTCCACCGCGCCTACGACCTCAACTACGAAGCCGTAAGCTGGGAGCATGTGCAGGCATACAAGCAAGCCACCGACTTCGCAGATGAAGGCGCGACCCTTGAACACGCCCGCATCCAAGCCGGACGCAACGCGCTGCTCCGCGAATTCAACGAAGCATACGAGTCCGGCGACGAAGAGGCAGCGCAAGAAGCCGAAGATAGGTACAACGCCTACAACCGCTACATCACGGAAGGCAAAAGTCCCGAAGACGCAATGGCATTCGCCACCTGTGGCCCCAACGACCCCGACCCTGAAGACGAGCAGGGAATGCACGACGGCAATCTGACCCGCTACAACCTCGTAGGGGCGACCGGCCGGTCGTCCCACACCGCAGCAGCCCAAATCCCCACTCCCAGGCTAACCATCCCCATCAACAACCGCAGCCCCTAAAAAATCTTGTCCATCGGTGTTAGATGCTCATCCAGTGCCCGCTCGCACCAGGCGGCTGTGGCTAACAGGCGCGCTTCGGCGAAATGGGCGGCGACGAGCTGCACGCCCATCGGCATGCCGCCTTCGCTCAATCCGGACGGCAGCGTTATCTCCGGGAAGCCGCCGAGCGTCCATGTGGCTTGGAACTTTGGGTCGCCGGTGGTCTCGCGGCTTGGCGGCGCGGGCGCGGGCGTGGTCGGCATCAGCAGTGCGTCATAGCCCGGCATGCCCGCGTGCACGGCGCGCGCGAACTTGCGCTGGAAGTGCTTCGCCTTCAGGTATTCCAAGCCGGATGTGGCAAGACCACGCGCTACCAACTCGCGCACATTCGCCGAATAGTCGTCCGCGCGAGTGGCGAAGTTGTTCTCGTGCACCTGTGCGCCTTCGACATCCATCAGAGTGCGCTGTGCGGCGAGCGCGGCGTCGAAGTCCGTGTTCAGCGTAACCTCTTCGACATTCGCGCCGGCGTCTCGCAGCTTGTCTGCGGCGGCGAGCGTGTTCGCGCGCGTCTCGTCGTCGCACTGCTCCATGAAGAACTGCAGCACGATGCCCAAGCGCGGCGGCTTGACCTGCGACTGCGCCGCCTGCAAGTAGTCTTCGGTTGCACGCTCCGACGAATCCGGATCGGCGATGTCGTGCCCGGCGAGCGCGTTCAGCATCAGCGCCGCGTCCGCCACGCTGCGGGTGATGGGCCCCATCGTGTCCAAAGACTCCGCGACCGGATACACGCCATACCTGCTGACGCGCCCGAATGTCGGCTTCAGCCCGACGACGCCGTTGTACGATGCCGGGCGCACGATTGAGCCGCCCGTCTGCGAGCCGAGTGATGCGGGGAACATGCCAACAGCCGCGCCCACGGCAGAACCGCTGCTAGAGCCGCCGGGCGTGTGCGCCGCGTTCCACGGGCTGATGGTGGGCGATGGATCGCCGCACGCGAACTCGGTCGTAATCGTCTTGCCCATGATAATCGCGCCTGCCTGCCGCAGCAGCGCGACCGTGGTGGCGTCGTAATTCGGCACGAAATCCGCGAATATCTTCGAACCGCTGGTCGTCAACACGCCGCGCGTAAAGTATATATCCTTGATGCCCACCGGAACGCCGTGCAGCGCGCCACGAACGCCTTCCGCCGCGAGTTCCGCGTCTCGCTGCCGCGCCGATGCAAGGGCGGCAGCGCCGTCTAGCGTAACCCAAACCTTCAGAGCGTCATCGAGCGCATCGCACCGCGCAAGCAGCGCCTCCATCAGCTCCACCGCAGAAAATTTCCCGCCATGTATCCCTTCGGCAATCTCCACTACGCCAAGCTCATGCAAATCATTCATAGCGTCATCCCCTTTATCATGTCCATCCATGTCGTCTGTCTAACTGATATACTGACGAACTGAAAGACTATTCACGG
Organism: Chloroflexota bacterium; assembly: GCA_009840355.1. NCBI lineage: Bacteria > Bacillati > Chloroflexota > Chloroflexota bacterium. Next base: position 51,127 of record VXNZ01000047.1, on the reverse strand, counting down.
AGTATATTATGCCCAGACTCACTAATGAGCAAATGATCGACTTTCTGACCGGCGGCGCGCACCTGATGAAGCTGGCGACGCTCACGCCCGAAGGCTGGCCCTATGTCGCGCCCGTATGGTACGACTACGACGGCGAGGCGTTCTATGTCGCCGGCAGACGTACCGCGAACTGGGTGGCGCACCTCCGCGACGACGAGCGCGTGTCGTTCTGCATCGACACCTGCGACGCTCCGTATGTCCGCGTGGTCGTAGAAGGCACGGCGGAGATTGTCGATCCCGCGTGGATGGGCGATTGGAAGCACTGGGCGGTGCGCTATCGCGGCGAGGAAGAGGGTACACAATACTACGAAGAGACCAAACACATGCCCCGCGCCTACATCCGCATCACGCCGCGCAAGATAACGACTTGGGCAGGACCGGGCTGGCATCCACGCTATCAGGAGTAGGGCAAGTTTAACATGTCCCTTCCCCCCTAGAGGAAGGTTAGAGCCTGCCCTTGCGAAGATAGGGATGGGTGAAAGACGAATCGTTCTTATACGCCTGCCCGCCACAGGATATAATCCGCGCAAGGTCGCGGCGATTCGCGTTCCGTCTATCTTTAGGATGAAAGGAGAATGTCTAATGCACATAGCCCGACGGATTATCGGAGCCGTCCTCATCCTGCTGGCAGTGCTTGTGGCAGTCTATTTCGTCGCTACGGAGTACGATGTCGTCTCCAGTTCGTTCGCGCTGGCGAGATTGAGCTGGAGCGTGCTGAACTACCTTATGGCGATTGGCATCGTGCTTGGAGTTGTGTTCGCATGGATTCGCAAGCGCGCCGTCGAAGCCGAAGGACTGTCCAATAGCATCACGCGCCCGTACCTTGAAGCCAATGTCCTTTTCTACGCCTTCATGTTCACCGCGCTGCTCTTCTTCTGGAACTGGTTCGACAGGCTTGCGGGCGGCGATGTATTCCAAGAAAGCGTTACGAGGCGTCTGGCGTGGATTATGCTGGATGCGATATTCCCGCTGATTTCGGGCGCAATGGGCATGTACTTGTGGCGCGGCGGCAACGATAGTTAGACTAGCTGAAAGTGAGCGATGAAAGGAGCAGTGAGCATGGACATCATCAGGCGAATCGTAGGGATATTCCTCTTGATAGTTGCGGTCGCGGTCGCAGTTCATACCATAGTGGAGCCGCTGTACTTCGACAGCAGGCTGTCCGAAAGCGGATACAACGAATCTATTTGGGCGATACTCAATCCGCTGATGGCGCTTGCCGTGATACTGGGCGCGATATTCGCATACTTCCGCAAGCGCGATGTTGGCGGCGCGGGCGATGACACGGTTACGCGTGAGTTCCTGACGGCAAATGTCGTGTTCTACGGCTTGTTGTTCATCGGCATCCTGTTCTTCTGGAACTGGTTCAACCTGCTCAGTGCAGCTTACAACGCCATAGGGCCGGACGCCATTTCGCTGACATGGATTGTCATAGATGCCGCGCTGCCCCTTCTAACGGGTGCGCTGGGCATACACCTGCTGCTTGATGGCGCGGACGGCTAGACAAAGTCCCTGCCTGCTAGAATGTCAGCGACACTTTCAGCGCGCCGTCCTCTCGCGACTCCGCGAGATCGAACGCCTCTTGCACGCGCTCGACCGGGAATTGGTGCGTTACGAACGGTGCCATGTCGATTTCACCATTCGTGATGTAATCCGCAGCGAGCTGGAACGCAGGCAAGCCCGGCTCGTCCTGCGCGCCGAATGTCGTGTACATGTCAAGGCGCTTTCGGAAAAATGTGTCCCAGTCAAACGGGACGCGCTCCATTGTGGGCGGCAGCCCGAACACGGCGACCGTGCCGAGCGGCTTGACTATTTGCAGCGTCTGGTTCAGTGTTTCGACGCTGCCGCACGCCTCTATGACCACATCCGCGCCTTCTCCGTCCGTCAGGTCTAGCACCGCGTCCGTAGCGCGGTTGCCCGTAACGTCGATCGCGTGGTCAACGCCCATGCGTGTGCCGTGTTCGCGCCGCGCTTCCACCGGCTCCACCGCGATAATCTTATGCGCGCCAAGCCGCCGCAGCATAAAGTCGTGGAACAGCCCGACGGAACCTTGTCCCAGCACGGCGACCGTCTTGCCCAGCAGCGGCGGCAGCTTGCGCGCGCCGAACACCACCGTGCCGAGTTGCTGCGCCATCAGCAGGTGCGCGGGCGGCACATCGGTCGGCAGCTTCAGCAAAAACTGCTCTTCGACCATCTGAAAGCCGGCGAACACCTTCGATTTCCAGATGTTCGGCGCGGTCAGCACGATGTCGCCCTCGTTCAGCGAGGTATCGCCCGGATCGACCACCTCGCCCACGCCTTCGTGACCGGGGTAGCCCGGCGGCAGCGGGAACTCGTAGGCATTCCAGCCCATATAGACGATGTGCAAGTCGCTGCCGCAGATAGAGCCGAGCATAGTCCGCACGAGCGCGTGGCCCGGCTCAAGCGCGGGAATCGGCACATCCTCGCAGCGCAATTCCCGCAATCCGGTCGCAATCGCCGCCGGCATCATAGCCATGTTGTTATTCCTTTCCGCTCCGTCAAATCAAGCGTCTGATACAATCGTTGTTGCCGTGTAATACTGCCAGAGATTGTGAACCGACGGCGTAGCGGTGTCAAGGAAGTGGCGCGAGCGCTAACTGCAATTGGCAGAGGCTCGGACGCCGCTTGCCGATACTATGAGTCAGGTGGAATTAGTCGATAGATGCCGCCGTCGAAAGACAGGATAAAAATTTCTCCAGCCTGCTCTTCGCCAAATGATGATATTTCCAGCCTGCTGTCCACAATTTCGAGATGCTCGGTGATTTTCGCGCCGTCGTATCGCAGCGCCCAAATCTTCCCGCTGCAGAAGTCTCCGTAGATGTAAGCGCCATACAGCGAAGGCAGCCTCTTGCCACGATAGACATATCCGCCCGTTACTGAGCATCCATCCTCTCTGCCATATTCGGCTATGGGCATTTCAAGCCCTTGAACATCGCAGCCACGACTGGGCTTGAAGCACGAACTGCCTTCCATCGTGTTCCAGCCGTAGTTCAGCCCACGACTGACGATGTTCACCTCCTCGAGTCTATTCTGCCCCACATCCGCCATCCATAACTCGCCGCTCTCCCTGTCGAACGAGAAACGCCACGGATTCCTGATCCCATACGCCCATATCTCTCTCTTCACCCCCTCGCTGCCGATAAACGGATTGTCCGCCGGAATGGAGTACGAACCGCTTTCGTCTAGCATGCTCACATCTATGCGAAGAATGGAGCCGAGCAGTGTGGACAAGCTCTGACCGTTGCCTTGTGGGTCGCCCCGACTGCCGCCGTCGCCAAGACCGATGTAAAGGTATCCCTCGGGACCGAACGCTATTTGTCCTCCGTTGTGATTGGAATAAGGCTGCTCAATTTCCATAATGATGCGCTCGCTGTCCGCATTCGCAATGCTGCCGATGGAGTGCGCCGTAAATCGAGATAGCACAGACCTCCGGGGATTCGTCGCCGAGTAATACACATAGAAATAACCGTTGGCGTTGAAGTCCGGGTCGAACGCAAGCCCGAGCAGCCCTTCCTCATTGCCCCTGTCGCTTACGCGCTCGCGGATATCCAAGAAGATGCTTGCCGTTTCCACATTCTGGTCGTTGGCAAATGTCATTATAATTCCGGGCTGAAGCAAGACGAACAGTTGATTGCCGCCGTCGTCTGGGTAAGCCATCCCGACCGCGCGCTTGAAGGACAGATTCGGAAAAACTCGCTCGACTCTCATCTTTTGCAGCGGCTCAGGCAGGATTGACAGTGACAAGCTATCCTGAATTTTTGAGGACGCAAAAGTGGGAGACGCCGTGGCAGTTATTGCGTCAGCAGTGTTGATAGAATCCAAAGCCTGTACAGGCGTCGGCGTCGATACGAAAACAAGAAGCGGAGTCGTTGCAGTCGGCGAGGGTAAAACAGCAGACGTCTCCGTTGTTTGCTGAACGGATGTTGCCCCTGTATTCGCGCACCCGACCGCCGCCGGAAGCGCCAACAGAGCCAGCAAAGCAATCCACAATCTCATACAATGAATTATACCAATTCGTCGGTCAATCCATCCAAATGCGTTTTGTCAGCTTAGTCGGCAATGCTACAATTAACCGGACTCGATAATCGTATCTACCAACGACGATTCTACCAACGACAATCACCTGACAACTTAACCTGCTGACAGACTATGCCTCGCACTATAATCGCAATCGCCGCCATCTTTGGGCTGCTCGCCGTCATAGCGGGCGCGGCGGGAACGCATGCGCTGCGCGACACGTTTGATGCGGACGCGCTCCGCACCTTCGAGACTGCGGCGCGCTTTCAGATGTACCATGCCCTCGCGCTGCTTGCCGCCGGGCTGCTGGCGCTGCGCTGGCAGACGCGCGCGCTCACCATATCCGCAGCGCTCTTCACGCTAGGCACGATACTATTCAGCGGCAGCCTGTACATACTCGCGCTGTCCGGCATCGGCATCTTCGGCGCGGTCGCTCCGGTGGGCGGTCTGTGCCTTATGGCGGGCTGGGCTTCGCTTATCGTCGCCACGCTTCGCCCAAAATAATCCCTTCTATCCTGTCCATCCATGCCAATTCTGATATGATATGCCAAATCAAAAATCAGAAGGACGGAGGATAGATACATGCCCAACAGCGAAGACATGAAGCAGCGAATACGCGACGGTGAGATTCTCATCGGTGTCTCGGTGCCTCTCAATGCGACCAAGAGTCTGATGGAGGACATCCTCAGTAAGGACGACTATGCCTTCATACACACTGACAGCCAGCACGGTCCGTTCAACGAGGAGACGCTCGTGCAGTTCTGCGGATACGCCGCCGAACTCGACATCCCCGCGCAGTTCCGCATCAAGCACACGCGACACGCCTATCTCATCGGCAATCTACTAGACCTGGGTCCCGCAGGCATCGAAGTGCCGCAGGTCGAGGAACTGTCAGTAGCGCAGGAGTCTGTGGACTACTTCTACTATCCGCAGTTCGGTAAGCGAAGCTGGGGCGGCGCGGCGCGCTGGAAGGTGCAGGGCCGCGAGGACAGGCTGGAGTACGCCGAATGGTGGAACAACCACGGCTGGCTGTGCCTGCAGATGGAATCCATTCTGGCGACCAGCAACGCGCGCCTGCTTGCGATGGAAGGTGTGGACTGCCTGACATGGGGACCCAACGACCTGCTCGGCGACATCGAGAAGCATCCGAAGCACCCATTCCAGACCGTTGACGACTGCGTGAAGCATGTGTTGACGCAGCTCGAGGGCAGCACGACGCGTGTGTCGTTCCGCAGCTACGACCCCGCGCTGCGCAGCAAGTATATCGACATGGGCGTGACCATTCTGATGGAAAATCCCAAGCCGTAACAAGAACTAACATCGATGGACAGGATGATCAGGATTTTCCTGCATCATCCTGTCCATCCTGTATATCGATGCGAAATTTTTGGAGGGACTGATGGCAGACAAAATCCGCATTGGCAACGTCGAAATAGTCTTCGCGTTGGACATGATTCCGCCTGCTCGTCCGCCGGACGCCTTCTTCGAAGGCATCGCCGCCGCCGACTGGGAGCCGTATCAGGACATACTTGCAGACGGGCAGATTCAGCTCTACTACGGGCATTTCTTCGTGCGCTCTATGGGCAAGACCGTGATGGTTGACACCGGCATGGGACCAGGCCCCCATCCTGACAGAGGTAATGTCAGGGGCGACCTGCTGAACGCCATCCGTGCGCAAGGTGCCAACCCTGAGGACATCGACATCGTGGCGCATACGCACCTGCACGCCGACCATGTGGGCTGGAACATTGACCACAGCGGCGATACGCCCAAGCCCTACTTCCCAAATGCGCGCTACCTCGTGCCGCGCCTCGACTGGGAACATTTCACGCAGCCGGAACCTCTCGCATATTCGCCGCAGGTGCGCGACAGTGTGATTCCCCTCGAAGACTTGGGCTTGATGGACCTCATCGACGAAGGTCATCAGATTACCGACGAGATGACCACTTTGGACACGCCCGGGCACACGCCCGGGCATCAGGTCATACTCATCAGCTCGCAGGGAGAGCGGGCGATGATAGTCGGCGACGCGATACACAGCAGAGTGCAGATACAAGAGCCGGACTGGTGCGCCGGCGTGGACACGAGCAAGCCGGACAGCCGCAGCAGCCGGCACTCCCTGCTGCAGCGCGCCGAAGACGAAAGCTACATCATAGCCGCGGGCCACTTCCACCCAAACGACCACATCGGCAAAATCATCCGCTCCAAAGGCCGCCGTCTCTGGCAAGCACTGTAAGTGAATCAAATACAAGCCAAGATAAGGCATCTCGAAATGATTCAGAGCGCCGTTAACGCGGCATCTGGTAACTCTTTGGGGGATATAAAGGGCTTTGCGATGTTGCTTCTTGCGCGTACTCTGGGCGCTATCTTTGGACTAATTGGCGGCGGCGTAATCTTTTGGATGATATACAACCCCAAAGCCGTGGCTATAACGGCTGCTTCGATATTTTCCGTAGCGCTGTTGTATCTGACGCTACTCGTACTGCAACGCGGCGTCGGAGTACAATAGCCCATTGACTCGATACTGAAACGAACAGGAAGATGCAAAAAATGTCAACAATGGTCACCGGCGGCAACGGACTTATTGGCAGGCGCATCGTGCGCGAGTTGGCGGAGCGCGGCGAGGATGTCGTTAGCTTCGACCTCGCGCCGGCTACGACTCCACTTGACGGCGTGACATACTACCGCGGCGACATAACGCAGCTGCCGCAGATTCTCGAAGCCTGCAACTCGCACGCCGTCAGCCGCATCATCCACATGGCGGCTTTGCTGCCGCCCGATACCGAAGACCGCCCGCACTTCGGCATGCAGGTGAACATCATCGGCACGAACAACATCTTCGAGGCGGCGCGTTGGTGCGGCATCGAGCGCGTGGTCTATGCCAGCTCCATCGCGGTCTATGGTGTGCAAGACACCTTTGGCGAGCGACCCGTCAACGAAGACGACCTGCCTGCGCCTGCAAACGTGTACGGCATGACCAAAGCTGCCAACGATTTCGCTGCCGCGCGTTACCGCGACCTGTACGGGCTGGACCTGCGCGGTATCCGCATCTGCACAGTGTTCGGGCATGGCAGAGTTACAGGTATGACCGGCATGATAGGCGGCCTGATGGTCTCGCTGCCCGCAGTCGGCGCGCCCATCGACCTGCCCTTCCACCGCGACGAACTATCGCCGATGATACACGCCGAAGACGCGGCGCAGATTTTCGTCCGCACCGCACTTGCCGAACGGCTCAACCATCCCGTCTATATCAGCGGCGGCCACCTGTGCAGCGTCGGCGACATGGCGGACATCGTGCGCGGCATTGTCCCGGATGCGCGAATCACCACCGGCGAGCGCCGAGTGCCGCATATCTACCTCGTGGACAACAGCCGCATGCTCGCCGACATCGGCTACGAAATCGCGCCGCTAGACGCCCGCATCCGAGAGCACATCAACGACGCCCGCCGCGAAGCCGGCTTCGCGCCCGTATGATGTCCATGTCTTCTACGCCTCATAACAAACCCGCGCTGCCGTCGCTGCTAATCTCCATCCCAGAAGGCATCATCGACCTTGGATGGGGGCATCCGTCGCCGCGATTGCATCCTATCGAAGCCCTGCGCCGTGCCGCTGAAATCGCGCTCGCGGACGGCTCGCCGGTACCACTGCAATACGGTGCGCCGCAAGGCTATGGACCGCTCATCCACTCGCTCACGGAGTTCCTGTCTGCGCAGAGTTCGTATCCCGATGGAGTATCGCCGAACGAGCTGTTTCTCACGGCGGGCGCGTCGCAGGCGATAGACCACGCCACCACGCTGTTCACGCAGGTCGGCGACACCGTGTTCGTCGAAGAGCCGACCTATTACCTGATTCAGAGCATCTTCGAGGATCACGGGCTGAATGTCGTGGGCGTGCCGACGGACGGCGACGGACTGCGTCCGGACGCGCTCGAATCGATGCTGCAATCTCCGGATGTGCCGCGTCCCAAGATGCTGTACATCATCCCAACATACCAGAATCCGAGCGGCAGCGTACTGCCAGCCGACCGCCGTGAACGCCTTGTCGAACTGGCGCAGCGGTACGGCTTCGTCGTCATCGCGGACGAAGTGTATCACCTGCTGCACTACGGCGAGCCCCCACCGCCGCCAATCGCGTCCCTCGACGATTCTGCGGACGGCTGCGTCATATCGCTCGGTTCGTTCTCTAAGATACTCGGTCCGGGCTTGCGCACCGGCTGGATGCACGCGCGCCCGGCGATAATTCAGCGATTCGCCAATGCGGGCTTGACCATCAGCGGCGGCGGGCTGAACCACTTCACGTCCACGCTAGTCCACGCGGTCGTAGAGCAGGGCATGCTGTCCGACAACATCGCCCTATTGCGGCGCACATACGGCGAGCGCGTATCCGCGATGAGCGCGGCGCTGCGAGAGCAGCTGGGTGATGTCGTTGAGTTCACCGCGCCCGGCGGCGGCTACTTCTTCTGGCTAACCTTCAACGATGGTACGAACGCGGACGCCTTGCTGCCCATAGCGCAAGAATGCGGCGTAAACTACCGGCCGGGCACCGCATTCTCCGCATCCGGCGCCTTCCCCAACGCCATCCGCCTAGCCTTCGCCCTCTACGAACCGGACACCCTGACAGAAGGCATAAGGCGCATCGCAGAAGCGCATAAGGCGCTGAGGGACATTTGACAAACTATGCTATAATTTCCGTAGTGGATAGCGGATTCCCGTTATCGGCGCTCATCTTTCAGAAGGTGAGCGCTTTTAATTCCCTCGGATTGCCCCGCATTGAACCCGATGCACTTCGATTTTGTCCCGAATGTCCGAATCTGGGAATATCTTCACGCCGAACTTGCCACGCATGCCGTCGTCTCGGCAGTATATTTTCTTCTCAAAGACTTCCCACCTATACGGTTTGATACCACATTCGCCGCGTACCCACTCATATAAGTCTCTTGAAAACATGTCCGACAGTTCCATTGGATGGGAATTGGATTTTGGAGCGAATCGCATCCCTGTTTCAAGCCAGTTGCGGAAAGCCGACGACGGCACCCACTGAGTTCCATCTAATAATAGGCGAGCATACTCCAACTGATGCTCGGCGTCTTCCTTAGGACCTTGGCTTTCAAAATATGCGTGTTTTCTCACACCTACGCCAAAGGCAACAAAAGGCGTCGCTTCAATCAGATTATTGAGAGCATCATCAAAAGCATTTTGCTTAGACTTGTCGCCATTGAAGTAATACAGAGCGTCATGGTTTCGCATATAAGGCTCGTGGAATGTAAAATCCGACCGCCCAAAGAAATCGTTCTTCAGTTCGTCCGCCGCATTTCTGTACGAATCGGCATCGTCGGGCGTCATGGAAATTGCGCCTAATGAGAAAAATGTTGGCGTAGCCAATGGTTCCGGCTTGGACTTGCCGTTCTCATCGACATACAAGGAATTTGTGGTGCGATCTTCCAACAGAGGCTGTGAAGATTGACCCTTATATCTTTTCCTAGACTCAAGTCTGCCATAAGTCTTTACCAACTGCGAATTCTCATGTCCCGCAAGGTCTCTCACCAACTTCTTGTAATCGTCGGTGTTGTAGTCCGCGCGCTCAAGAAGAGATTCAAGCAAGCGTGCCACCTTGCCAGCCTCAGCTAAGAGCAAAGCCCTGCGTCTTGCTAATCTTCTCCCATCAGGATCGCCTTTCGGTTTCATGCTGCACATAGGGCAATGTCAACGTAATCGGTTCAATTGATCTAATCAATCTTGCAAAACAACAGTATCATAAGAGTGATGATGAATACACACTACATTTATCTGATTCATTGATTTTATTCTTTGTAATGAATAGGGACATTAGAATCCCCGTTGACATCCATCTCATCCATACTACCCATCGCCCAAGCATGCTAAAATTATCGGACTATTCGGTTTTCTCCGTCCCGTATGCAGGTAGCATAGCATCTAGCCAGACTGTATACAGGCAGCGGGCGGACAGCCATCCTTTCATTCGGGGTACACCTATGCCAGATTCCATGAGCGGCGACGAAATACGAGAAAAGTTCCTCAGCTACTTCGAGGCGAACGGGCACAGCAGACAGGCGAGTTCGTCGCTGATTCCGGTCGGCGACCCTACGCTGCTGCTCACCACCGCGGGTATGGTGCAGTTCAAGCCCTACTTCACCGGCGAGGCGGTGCCCCCCAGCAAGCGCGCCACCACTTCGCAGAAGTGCTTCCGCACGCCCGACATCGAAGAAGTCGGCGACGCCACGCATAACACTCTGTTCGAGATGCTCGGCAACTTCAGCTTCGGAGACTACTTCAAAACGAACGCCGTCGATTTCGCGGTCGAGCTGATGACCGAAGGTTACGGCATACCGCTCAACAAATTCGCCGCCGCCATCCACGAGACCGACGAAGAAACGCGCGGGCTGTGGGAAGCCAAAGGCATCCCCTCCGACCGCATCTATAGCTACGGCGACGACGAAAACTGGTGGGGACCCGCCGGCGACGAGGGACCCTGCGGACCGTGCAGCGAACTGCACTTCGACTTCGGCGCACAGCGCGGCTGCCGACAATCCGACTGCAAACCCAATTGCACGAACGTCATGTCCAACGGCGTAGTCTGCGACAGATATGTCGAGCTGTGGAACCTCGTGTTTATGCAGTACTACCACCACCTCGACGGCACGCGCACCAACCTGCCCGCGCCCAGCGTGGACACCGGCATGGGCTTCGAGCGCCTCGTGCGCATCCTGCAAAATGTGGACACCGCCTACGAAACCGACCTGTTTACTCCCATTATCGGTGCGGTAGAGCGCGTCAGCGGCAGGCGCTACGACAACCTTGACGACACATACGCCATCCGCGTCGTCGCCGAACACGGACGCAGCGTAACCTTCCTCATTGCCGACGGCGTTGTGCCGGGCAACGAAGGCCGCGGATATGTGCTGCGCCGCGTCATCCGCCGCGCCATCCGATATGCCCGCAGGCTCGGCATCGAAGGCAACTTCCTTGGCGACATTGCAGACGCCACCATCGAAAAAATGGGGCATGTCTATCCCGAACTGGTCAACAACCGCGAGTTCATCCTGACAGTGCTGCGACTCGAAGAAGAGCGCTTCCAGCAGGCGTTCCAGAACGGCTACAACATGCTGACCGATGCGCTCGAAGATGTGGAAACGCTCGACGGCGCGATGATGTTCCGCCTATGGGATACCTACGGCTTCCCTGTTGAAATGACACGCGAAATCGCTTCCGAGCAGGGCGTTGAAGTCGATTCGGAAGGCTTCGAGCGTGAGATGGAAGCGCAGCGGGAGCGCGGCAGAGCGTCCGCTCAGTTCGGCGATTCCCGCGCGAAAATCCGCGTGTACGAAAGTCTGGGCGTCGGCGCAACGCAGTTCCTCGGCTATGAGCAAATCAGCGCGTCATCGCCCATCGTCGGGCTTATTGCGGACGACGAAGTAGTCAGCGAGGCGACCGTAGGGCAGGATGTCGAGGTTCTACTGGTGCAGACGCCATTCTACGCGGAAGGCGGCGGGCAAGTGGGCGACGCCGGCACACTCACCGCGCCGGACGGCAGAATCGCAGTGCATGATACGCAGGCAGTGATGCCCGATGTCATTATGCACTTCGGCAAGGTAGCCGATGGCGTTGTGCGCTTGGGCGACACAGTGCAAGCCGATGTCGATCCCGTGCGCCGCGAAGACATTACGCGCAACCACACTGCGACGCACATGCTGCATGCCGCGTTGCGTGATGTCCTGGGCGCGCATGTACGGCAGGCAGGTTCCCTGGTCGCCCCGGACAGACTGCGCTTCGACTTCTCGCACGTGCAGCCGGTCACGGACGACGAACTTTGGCAGGTGCAGCATCTGGTCAACGAGCAGATTCGGCAAAACGCGGGCATCCATCGCGACGAAGACACATACTCGGCGGCGATACAGCGCGGCGCTTTGGCGTTCTTCGGCGACCGCTACGGTGAGCGTGTGCGCCTGATAGAAATCGCCAACGGCGACACATTCAGCTTCGAGGTCTGCGGCGGCACGCATGTGCAGCACACCGGCGAGGTCGGATGCGTCTATATTCTCGGCGAATCCAGCATCGGCGCCGGAATGCGCCGCCTCGAAGCAGTAAGCGGCAGGGCGGCTGAACGGCTGGTCTGGGAGCGATTCAACCGCGAGAACAATCTCGCAGTATCGCTGAATACTACCCCGCCCGAACTCGGCGGCGCCGTGCAGCGTATCCAAGACGAAAACGACGAACTTCGACGGCAGCTCCAAACGTTAGAACGACAAAACACGCTCCAAGCGGCGGCGATTCTGCTCGACACGAAGCAGGACATCAACGGCGTTTCGTTGCTCGCGGCGCGGACGGAAGTATCCAGCTCAGACGGCATGCGCGAGATAAGCGACTGGCTGCGCGACAAGATGGGCAGTGGTATCGTCGTGCTGGGCGCGGTGGTAAACGACCGCCCGACAATCAGCGTAGGCATCACGCGAGATTTGGTTGATGACGGCGCGGACGCCCGCGAGTATGCGCGTGAGCTCGGCAGGATTATCGGCGGCGGCGGCGGCGGACGCCCCGACATGGCACAGGCAGGTGGCCGCAACGCGGACAAGCTCGCCGCCGCGATTGACGGCGCAACCGACCTAGTGCGCCAGAAGACAGGAAACTAACATGGATGGACGGGATAAACATGATGGAAATATCCTGTCCATCCCCTTTATCCAAGTGAGTTGCTCATGAGAGTAATGGCGCTGGATGTAGGCGATAAGCGCATAGGCGTGGCGCTCAGCGACCCGCTGGGAATGCTCGCATCACCGCTCACGACCATCGAACGGCGCACGCCGGACATCGCCGCCGCGATTGACGCCATACTGGCGCTCGCGGACGAGCATGCCGCCGAAGAGATTCTGGTCGGCATACCGTACCTGATGTCCGGCCGCATCGGAGCGCAGACGCGCATCACGCTAGACTTCGCAGACGAACTAGCAGCGCGCGCCAAAATCCTCATAACGCGCATCGACGAGCGCCTATCGTCCGTGCAAGCAGAAAGAATGCTGGCGCAAGCGGGTATCACCGCCGCCGACCGCGCGCGCGACCGAGGCACCACGGACGCCGCCGCCGCCGCAATAATGCTCCAAGCCCACTTAGACGCCAAGCCCTAGCCTATCCTGCCTATCCTGCATGTTCTGTCCATCGATGTTAATCTCTCGCGCTATGCTTGCGGGCAAGTCAGGCTGACACGGTAATTGATACCTCCCGCAGATTTTCCGCTATACTGGAGCATCGGGGACGCGTTATCGTTGAGCCATAGCTGGGAGCCGTAGGCTGGGGTGTGCTTATGCAAGATAGCAAGGTGAACACCATCGGAGACACCGCTAAGCGTGGGCTGGGGCGGCGTATTCTGGGCGCGTTCAAGCCGTACTGGTTCAAAGTGTCGGTCGTGGGCGCGCTGATTCTTATCACCGCCGGGCTGGGCGTGGTCAACCCTATCCTCATCCGCGTCGTGTTCGACTCGGCGCTGTTCCCGCCGTCCGGCATGCCGGATCTCAATCTGCTGTGGATAATCGTGGGCGTTATGGCGGGCATTACCGTGGTGACCGGCGCGCTCGGCATCGTGCAGACCTACCTCACGAACGAAGTTGGGCAGCGCGTGATGCGCGACCTGCGCGATAGACTCTACGAACACCTGCAAACACTCTCCATCTCATTCTTCACGGACACGCGCACCGGCGAGATTCAGTCGCGGGTGGCGAACGATGTCGGCGGCGTGCAGAATGTCGTGTCCGGCACCGTGTCCAACGTGCTGTCCAACATCGTCATATTCATCAGCACGCTCGTGGCGATGTTCGTGCTGTCGTGGGAACTCACGGTCGTTTCCATGTGCTCCGTGCCAATCTTCGCGCTCATATCCAAGTTCGTGGGCGCAAGGCGGCGCGTGGCGGCGGCGCAAACGCAGCAAGCGTCCGCAGAAGTAACCGCCATTACGCAGGAAACGCTGTCCATATCCGGCATGATGCTGTCCAAGCTGTTCGGCAGGCAAGAGCGCGAAATCGAGCGCTTCCACCACGAAAACGAACATCTCGCCGTCCTGACGCTGCGGCAGCAGATGACTGGACGATCGTTCTTCGCGCTTGTGCAGATATTCTTCTCGCTTACGCCGGTGCTGATATACCTCATCGCGGGTTATCTGTTGAGCGGCGACGCGGCGCAAGGGCTGTCCGCAGGCACGATAGTCGCGTTCACCACGCTGCAATCGCGGCTGTTCTGGCCAATAGGCAGTCTGCTGCAAGTGTCGGTCGAACTTCAGGGATCCATGGCGCTGTTCGAGCGCATATTCGGCTACTTGGACATAGAGCCGGAAATCGTGGACGCCGATGACGCCGTAACGCTCGCCCCCGAGGATGTCGCGGGCAAGATTACGCTCGAGAATGTGCGGCTGATGTACGGACTGTCGGCGGAAGAGCGCATCGCGGGCACATCAGCAGGTGTATCGGCAGGATTATCGGCGAACGGCGATGTGGTTGGCGATGGCAGTTCTGTAAATGGTCATTCGCGGAACGGCGCGGGTGTAGATGGCAAATCGAACGGCGCATCTGCGATCGGCATATCCGGCGGCGGTGCATCGGTGAGCGGCGCGCGACGATACGCGCTGGACGGCGTGAATATGCAGATCGAGGCGGGACAGCTTGCGGCGCTCGTGGGACCGAGCGGCTCCGGCAAGACGACCATTTCATACCTGATACCGCGTCTGTACGATGTTACCGAAGGCGCGGTGAAGATAGACGACATCGATGTGCGCGACATACGGCTGGAATCGCTTGCTCGGCTGATAGGCTATGTGTCGCAGGAGAGCTACTTATTCCACGCGACACTGCGCGAAAACCTGCTGTACGGCGCGCCGGACGCGAGCGAAGAGCAGATGATAGCCGCGGCAAAAGCGGCGTTCATCCACGACCGCATACTGGAGTTCCCGGACGGCTACGACACCGTCGTGGGCGAACGTGGATACCGGCTGTCCGGTGGCGAACGGCAGCGGCTGTCCATTGCGCGGGTTATACTGCACGACCCGCGCATATTGATACTGGACGAGGCAACATCGGCGCTGGACACTGCGAGCGAGCGGTATGTACAGGCGGCTCTAGAACCGTTGATGAAGGGGCGCACCACAATCGCGATAGCGCACAGGCTGTCCACGATACTGTCGGCAGATGTGATATTCTCGGTGGAAGACGGCCGCATCGTGGAACAAGGCACGCACGACGAACTGCTAGAAAACGACGGTCTCTACGCGAACCTGTACTACGAACAATACGACGGCGGCCGCGTAGAAAGCTGCTGTGAAGACGGCATAGTGCTGGTCAACGGCAGGATCTTATCGCACTACGACCCAGTGCCGTCGGCGTGATGTCATTTTAGTCTCTTACCCCCACATACCCGTGCTGAAGTAGCGTTCGCCTATGTCGTTGAAGACGGTTACGATGCGGCCGGCGCGTTCTCGCTGCGCTATTTCGTGCGCGCCTTGCACATACGCGCCGGACGATTGCCCTGCGAACAAGCCGACAGCCGACAGCCGCCGTGACATCGCGTACGACGCGTCCACATCTATGACCAGCATCTCGTCCACGACTGACGAATCGAAGGTGTCCGGGATGATGTGCCCCGCGCTAAGCGGCTTCAGCCCTTCGACGCCGGGCCATTCCGGCGGATCGATGCTGATGACCTTGATGTCCGGATTATGCTCCTTGAGCCGACGCCCGACGCCCGAAATCGTGCCGCCCGTGCCCACACCGCCGACAAAATGCGTAACATCCGGCATCTGTCGCAGGATCTCCTCCGCCGTCGTGTCGTAGTGCGCTTGCGGGTTATTCTGGTTGCTGTACTGGTCGCTGTAATAGTACGACTCCGGCGACTGCTCGTAGCGCCGCTTCACCTCGTACAGCGCCTCGTCGTACCCGAGCATCGGATCGGTGTAGATAATCTCCGCACCGTGCGCAATGAGCCGCTTCTTGCGCTCTTCGCTCGCGTTCTCCGGCATCACCAGCGTAACGCCGTAGCCCAGCACCGCGCCAATCATCGCGTAGGCGATGCCCGCGTTGCCCGAAGTAGCGTCGATGATGGACTTGTCCTTCGTCAGCTCGCCCGCGAGAATCGCCTCGACCAGCATACGCAGCACGGGTCTGTCCTTGATAGAACCGCCCGGATTCAGGTGCTCGTACTTCACATAAATCTCCGCGTCGCCGATGTCGAAATCGGCATCGACCTTGACCAACGGCGTATTTCCAATCGCCAGCAGCGGAGGATACTGTGCGATGAAATCCTTATACTCATTCGACTCGGGCAAAATGTCATACCTCAAATCAGATTCTCCGTAAAGTATATCTACCCTGCTAATGCGCGTCCACTTTTCTGTGCGGAATCCTAATCCACAACCACACAACCCCAACAGCGCTTGAACGCCACGCCGCCTTTCGTGTTAGCATCGGAGTAGTATCTGTTCAAAGAGTAGTTAATAGATGGAGTAAGTCCCTTCCCCTTGGGGGAAGAGTAGGGCGGGGACAATAAGCTAGCGTCCGCATTTCAAAGTATCAAGGCAAGTCATAGCCATAGATAGTCTATTCGCCAAAATTACGCTAATTTAGAGCCAACCCCACATTCCATTATCATTATATTCCGTATATTCCGTCCATTCTGGTGAAAACTCATGACGATCACCGAAATGCCCACTCTATTTTCCAATAGCGCGTCCGATAGTGCAGACGATGGCAACACAATTGCCAACGCCGCATCTTCCCACACCATCGCCCATCGCATCGAGGCGCTGCGTGCTGCGCTGAACCACCACAACTACCGCTACTATGTGCTCGACAGTCCGGAAGTCAGCGATGCGGAGTATGATGCGCTGATGCGCGAACTCCGCGCTATCGAAGCCGACAATCCGGATCTGATAACCGCCGATTCGCCCACGCAGCGGGTTGGCGCACCGCCGGCGGATGGGTTCGAGCAGGTGGAGCATCCGCGCCAAATGCACAGCCTCGGCAACGCGTTTGACGACGAAGAGTTTATGGCGTGGCACAAGCGCGTCTCCGACCTGCTCGAAGGCGAGCCGTTCGCTATGGTCTGCGAGCTGAAGTACGACGGGCTTGCGGTCGCGCTGACATACGAAGACGGCGTGTTCGTGCGCGGCGCGACTCGCGGCAACGGCACTGTCGGCGAGGATGTAACCGGCAATCTGCGCACCATCAAATCCATCCCGCTGCGTCTGCTGCCCCGCGATGACGGCGTACCCATCCCACGGCGTCTCGAAGTACGCGGCGAAGTGTATTTCCCCAAGTCGTTGTTCGCCAAGTTCAACGAAGAGCGCGCCGCCAAGGGCGAACAAACATACGCCAACCCGCGCAACACGGCGGCAGGCTCGCTGCGCCAACTCGATCCGCGCAATACGGCAGCGCGTCCGCTCGACATCTATATCTACTCGCTTGGATATGCAGAAGGCGGCGATGTGCCTGCCACGCATTGGGAAATGCTGCAGTATCTCAAAGGACTGGGTTTCAAGGTCAGCGACGACAGTCGCCGCGCCCACTCGCCCCAAGAGGCGATCGCGTTCTACCGGCATTGGGTGGACCGTGTGGAAAAAGACATTGATGTCGCCGCGGACGGCGTGGTAGTGAAGGTGGACGACCTCGCGTATCAACGGCACCTGGGTGTGGTAGGCAGAGAGCCGCGCTGGGCGGTCGCGTACAAGTTCCCCGCCGTGCAAGAGATTACGCGCCTGCTGGACATCCGAGTGAATGTGGGCAGGACGGGCAGCATGAACCCGTACGCCGTCTTGCAGCCCGTCAACATCGCCGGCGCGACCGTCCGGCAGGCGACGCTCCACAACGAAGACTACATCCGCGCCAAAGACCTGATGATAGGCGATTGGGTTGTGGTGGAACGGGCGGGTGAGGTTATCCCGCAGGTCGTCAGCGTCATAACAAAAGAGCGCAAGCGAACCGACAGGCTGTTCAGTAGGCTCATACGCAAACCTGCCTATCTCTATGACCAGACAGGAAGGCTCCGGCGTAAGCGTCGCGCCAGATTTCCTATCAGACGACGTTATGAAGGCAGGCGCACTTTTCGCATGCCTTCGTCTTGCCCAAGTTGCGGCGAACCCGTAGTCAGGCCGGAAGACGACGCCATGTCCTACTGCGTCAACGCTTCCTGCCCTGCGCAGCTCGTGCGCTTGCTGGAACACTTCGTCAGCCGCTCTGCGATGGATATCGAGGGCATGGGCATCAAGTGGGGCGAATACCTGATTCGGCAAGGGCTGATTCGAGATGTCGCAGACCTGTACTATCTGAACCGCGAGCATCTGGCGCGGCTGAACCTGCTGGATGTCATCGAAGCCGCCAAGGACAAGCCGTTTGCGGATGCGTTGGCAAGCAGCCGCATCCCGACGGTGGGCAAGAAGTCGGCAGGCATCATCGCTGAACGCTTTGCAGATATGAGCGCGCTGTCCACGGCAAGCGAACCGGAAATAGGCGAAATCAAGGGCGTGAGCGCGCGTACCGCGAAGGCAATGTTCACACATTTCTCCGACTTGCGCTTCAGTCAGAACTTTACCGAACTAGGTTCATACTTCTTGGGCAACGGGTTGATAGGCGTGCAATCGGACTTGTTCTATGTGAACAGGAAACACCTGCTGCAGCCCGAAACGCTGCGGCAGAAGAGCGTGTCGAACTTGCTCGGCGCAATCGATGAGAGCAAGGAGCGTCCGCTCGCGCGCGTTCTGGTCGCGCTGGGGATACGGCATGTCGGCGGCGAGGTTGCGGAACTGCTGGCGCGCTCGTTCACCACCATCGACAATCTTATGGCGGCGGACGAAGAGGCGCTGATCGCCATTGACAGCATAGGACCGCGCATCGCCGATAGCGTGGTGTCATACTTCCGCAATGAGGCAAATCGCAGTGTCGTGGAGAAGCTGCGAACCGCCGGCGTGCGACTCGAGGACGAAGCGCGCACTGTGCCGACCGAGCAGCCGTTCGCGGGCATGCGCTTCGTGGTAACCGGCAGGCTGGAACAATACAGCCGCTCGCAAGTGCAAGACCTGATAAAGCAATACGGCGGCGCGGTCAGCGGCAGTGTCAGCAAGAACACCGATTACCTTGTGGCGGGCGAAGGCGGCGGCTCCAAACTAGCCGACGCCGAACGCCTAGAAGTCGCCATCCTAACCGAAGAAGACCTGTTAGTGATGCTATCCGACGGTTAACTGACATCGATGGACAGGGTGGGCAGGATGATGGATAGGACAGGATAGGATAGGTAGGATTTAGTCTTCTCCTAAACCTGGCTCATCAGGATGTCGCTAACATTGAGCGTGGCGTTGGGCAGCAGAGTTGGTGTTATTGTCTGCCCGCGCAGGAAACGGCGCACATTGCGGTATCTGCCGGTGTCGGTGTCCGGGTCGCTGTAGGAATCTACGAGGTCGTGCTGTAGGTTGACTTGCCACACTTCGGGAACGCCCGCCTGCGCGTACTTTGGAATCTTCACATTCCTGTCATACGCGATCGTGCTGTCGGAGACTTCAATGACCAGCAAAATATCCGGCGGAGTGGGGCGCGAGGTTGTGTAGTTGTCGTGGCGCGGACGCAGAACCGCCAAGTCCGGCTCGAACTCCGTGAGTGAATCAACCTGTAAAGGCCCCTGCACTCGAACACGCACACCTTCAGGCGCAGTTCTGACAAAAGTGTGAGTAAGCTCATCCACGCAGCCCGCATGATAGTCTCCGATAGGCGCCATCTCGATAAACTCCCCATCCACAAGCTCCACGCGGTCATACTTGGTTAATATCCCGGCGTCCACCATCTTGATGAACTCTTTTACGCTGAAGCGCCGCTTGGTCAAAAGCGTGGTCATTGCGCCCTCCTGTTTTCGATTGTGCCGATTCACAAGTGTCTGGCATGCGGTGAATGGGTAATAGATTTAGCGAACGATGACCTCTACGCGCTGTACTAGGTTGTTGCCCATGCCTTGCAGCGTCCAAGGCTGTGCGATTGGCTGCACATTGCCCTGTTCGTCGGTGGCGCGCACGGATAGATAGTGCCTTCCGGGCTTCGCGTCCCAGTCGAACGACCAGTTGCGCCACGCGAATTGCCCGACCTGCTCGCCAAGTGTTGCCTGCTGCCAACTCATGCCGTCATCCACGCTGACTTCAACCTGCGTAACTTCAAGCCTGCCTGCCCACGCCTTGCCAGACAGCGCGACCGAGCCTGCGTCCATCAGGCGCGTGCGTGTCATGAAGTCGGGTATGCCCGGCGGAATCATCAGCGCGCGCACTCGCATCGTGCTCACCGGCTCGCCTGGGTCGTCGGGCGAAGTTTTGTAGCGGTATGTCTGGTCCATCTGGTATCCGGTGAACGGCTCCGCGACAGCCTCGATGTTGTTAAGCCACTTGACGCTGGTCATACCGTACCAGCCCGGCACAATCAGCCGCAGCGGGTAGCCGTGCTGTGGTTCGAGCGGCGCGCCGTTCATCTCGTAGGCGAGCATCACCTCGTCGCGCATCGCCTCCTTGACGGTCAGGCTGCGCTGGTAGAGTTGCGCCTCGCCGCCCTGCACGCCCTCGTCGCTGCCCGTGAACACTAGCTCCACCGCGCTCGAATCCACGCCCGCGTCTTCGAGTATGCCGCGCAACGGTGTGCCTGCCCACTCCGCCGTGCCGATGGCTTCAAGCAGCCATGGCTGGCTGACGGGACGGGGATTCAGCCGCGCTCTGCCGTTGCCCGCGCACTCCATCGTAACAGGCATCGTAACGCGCGGTCGTTGCCGAATGTCCGCCATGCTCAGGCTGGTAGCGTTCGATACCAACCCGCTTATGTCCAGTTGCCACGAATCTGCGTCCGCAGCCGGGATGTCGAAATGTATCAGCAGGTAGTGCATGCCTGTGGGCGTGATGTCGTAGCGCAGTCCTTCAAGAGGCATCCCTCGATTGCGAAACGCGAGCGCGAGTTCCTCTTCGTGGTATGTATTGGAGTGGCTAAGTCCGCTGCCATCGCCTACCGCGCGAAATAGGTGTCGTAGGTCTTCCTGTGTCATAATCTCTCCGCCCATTAAAAAACGCAATGTTAAATTATGGGCTTAAACTCCCACAGCGGGGATACCCGGCATTCTCGGTTCGAGCGTATGCCTGCCCGCCACTGTCGGCGTAGCGAATCGCTTACCCTCGAATATCTCTTCCACCGTCAGTATCTGCATGCGCGGATACTCTATCCCCAGTATATCCAGCGTTCCGGCGTCTGCTGAGAATCGCTCAAAGTTCCGTGCCTTGATTTTGCCCAGAGGCTCCATGATAATCAAGCCCGCCATTAGCCCATCGTCATAATCCAGGACACCTTTCAATGCGCGTAGGTCTCGAATGCTGACATTCTTACCGCCCTTGACCTCTATCACCATGCTTTGCAAGTCCTGAGCGTGGGGAACGGCAAAGTACAGCCGCCCATCGACTCCACCATCCGCCGCGCGGCGAGTTGTCACGAAGCCCTCCACCTGTTCCACCGCCCATTTCTGGAAATGATAGGGGTCTTTCTGCCAAAGGTCTTTCGCGCCCTCGACATTGCGCGGCACGCCTTCGATTTCAAAGTCCTGACCCTCCACCAGTCCCAGCCGCTCATTCAGCCTGATACGCGCAACGCGCTTGACCGCGTGAATCGCTATGTCTATACCTATCCACCTTCTGTCGAGGCTGTGCGCTGCCTCCAGCGTAGTAGCGCAGCCACAGAATGGGTCAAGTACAACATCGCCGGGGTTGCTGGACGCGGAAATGATGCGCTCCAATAAGGCGAGGGGTTTCTGGGTAGCATAACCCATCCTCTCCCCAGATGTGTTCCCAATGCGTGGAATATCCGTCCAAAGATTTTGTACTGGTGGACCTGGCATTTCATCAAGATACCTCTTATGCCCATCCAATCGGGGCGTACCGTCGCGCTTCAGTAAAATCCGTCCCTCCCCCCAAAGTTGCTCGAGGGCCTCAACTGAATGCCCCCATCCCCTCGTGCGGGGAGTAGTCCCTCGCCATTCAAACATACGGCTCGAACCAGGAGCCGTTAAGTCGTCACCCCGATAGAGGCGTCCATTTTCGTCTGCTCTATATCTCGACAACTGCGCTTCGGAATACTCTTGCCCATAAATTGGATTCCATATGGCATGTTCTGTGCGATGATAATAGAGAATGGTATCTGTGACATTCCCATACCCTTTTGCGTTGTTGTGAGCCGAAGTACGCCGCCAAATAATTTCATTACGAAAGTTCGCATGCCCGAATACGGCGTCCATGAGAGCCTTGATGTAATGGCTTGCCGTTGGGTCGCAATGAAGGTAGATACTCCCTGTCGGCTTCAAGAGCCTGTGCATCACCAGTAGGCGTTGCGCCATATAGGACAGGTAGGCAAGCAGACGCGGTTGTGTGTCGCGCAAGGCGCGCATCCAGAGCTTCCAGAACTCGGCTATCGCATCGTCAATCCCTGCGTCGCGCATCAAGACAGGCATGGCTCGGATAGCGCGATCGCGCTCGGCGTCCAGCTCCCACATATCGCAGAACGCCTCTATCTGGTCAGGGAGCTGTCGCCCTGTTTCATCCTTGTAGATTGCGTTGTACTGACGATTTGAGTTGAACGGCGGGTCTAGGTATATCAGATCAACGCTTGCTGAGGGCATTTCCATCATGATGGTGAGGCAATCGCCGTAATAGAGTTTGTTCATGCCAGCACCGCCGACCGAAGGAACGAGCCGAAGGCGTCAGTGGACTTGCGGATGTTGTACTTGTAGCAAGCCTCAATGACATAGGCGGGAGCGAACTTGCGGGAATAGTGGTGATGCTGTCCATACCATGCCCGCTTGAGATTTGACCAGAAGCCTTCGATGGTGTTCGTATGAACAATCCCATCGGCGTAGCGCACTGAATGGTCAATAGTGGCGTGGCGCATGCGCTTGTGCATCGCATTGTAGCCGCCATATTCGTCTGTGATTAGCAGTGCTTCAGGCTCGACATTCCGACTCAAGAAGTCGGTGAGAGCCGACATGTTGACACTAATGGACGGCTTGGCTACTACACGACCGCCGCGCTCAACCGCGCCAATTATGGGGAGTTTGCGAGTTCCACGACCGCGCTTTGCGGGGGGGGGATTGTTCTTGTCGCGGTGATTGTGCTTGCGAGGCTTCCCGCCGATATACGCCTCGTCTGCTTCCACAATGCCGCTCAACATCTCGGCATCGCTGTCATTCATTGCCTTGCGTATCTGGTGAGCCATGCGCCACGCCGTGGGCACCGTTAGGTCGAGGTCTCGCGCCAACTGGTGCGCTGAGAGGCTTTTCTTGGCGTTCAGTATCAACGATATACCGAGAAACCATTTCTGCAACGGCTGTCTCGTCTGCTGGAATATCGTGCCGGATAGGACATTGAAACTGGACTTGCACTCATGGCAATTCCAGCGTCCTATCCGCTCCCCATCAGCCTTGCGCGCCACATTCTCGGATTGGCATAGCGGGCAGGATGGGTTATCATTCCAGCGTACCTTTTCGAGGTGCTCAATGCAGGCTTCTTGAGTGGGAAAGCGGTGAAAGACTTGCACGAGGTTCATATCTATCTCCCTGTTCTTAGTATGGGAGAATTGTATATCAGCCCTCATGAAAAGTCAAGCCCATAACTTAACATTGGGTTAAAAAAAGGGACGTCCCGGCGCTTAACAGGGACGCCCCACTATATCCCAAGTCTGACAGACTGATCGACTGACGAACTGAACGACCTATCGCCTATCGCTCGATTGGCGCGCGCACGATACTGCCGTACTCGGTCCAAGAACCGTCGTAGTTGGACACATTGTCCAGCCCCAGCAGCTGCGTCAGCACGAACCAAGTGTGCGAAGATCGCTCGCCGATGCGGCAGTAGGCGATGGTGGGCTTGGAGTTGTCCACGCTGCCGCCGTAGATGTCAATGAGCTCGTCCGCAGACTTGAAGCTGCCGTCCGGAGCGACCGCCGTTGCCCAAGGCACATTTGCCGCGCCGGGGATATGCCCGCCGCGCTGTGAGCCTTCCTGTGGCAGTGCCGCCGGCGCGAGCAACTCGCCGCTGAACTCTTCCGGCGCGCGCACATCGACGAAGTAGGCGCTGCCGCTGCTTGCGGCATTCAGCACATCCTCGCGGAATGCTCGGATGTCGTTGTCCGCCTCTGCCGCCATGTATCTGACCGACTCGGGGGAGGGAACATCGGTCGTGAGTGGGCGACCTTCCGATTCCCACTTGACGCGGCCGCCGTTCATCAGCTTGACATTTTCGTGCCCATACAGCCGCATCTGCCAGAACGCCCACGCCGCGAACCAGTTGTTGTTGTCGCCGTAGAGGACGACCGTCGTGGCGTTGCTGATGCCGGAGCCGCCGAGCAACTCCTCCATGTCCGACTTAGAAATAATATCGCGGCTGAGCGTGTCCTGCAGCTGCTCCGTCCAATCCCAGCCAATTGCGCCTTCGATATGCCCTTGGTCGTAAGCGCTTGTGTCCACATCGACCTCAACGAGCCGAACGCCATCATCGCCGCCGTGCTCAGCGACCCATTCCGTGCTAACTAGTGATTCAGGATGCGCGTATTCCGCCATGAAAAGCCTCCTAATGTGTTGCTTGTCATATGTATGTAATTCTCTGAAGGTGAATGTCTTGTGCTGCGTGCGCTACTTGGACACCTTGCCCTAACCTAACCTTCCAGCACAGGGATAAGGTACAACCGACACCGTCCACTCTCATTGACGCATAGGGGCAAGGCAGTGGTGAATAGCCCGCTACCGTAAAGTTTATCACCATGTCCAATTGCTAGTCCAATTCAGGCAGATCGGAAAGACTATTTCACAAATGCAATTTACTCCTGTCATTTGCAATTCATCCTTGTCATTTCGAGCGAAGCGAGAAATCTAGAGTCGGAAACAGATTTGCATGTGACGACTTCAGATTCCTCACTGCGTTCGGAATGACAACATTAAGGATTTGTGAAATCGTCTCGATTGGATAACCGTCCCACAACATGGCATAAGGTTAGGAATGGGGCAAACCCTTGCACAACACCTATCCCGAACATGCAAAGCCATCTCTGGACAGCATTCACTGACAGACTGAAAGACTGACCGACTGAATTACCCCGAGCCCCGCGCCATCAACCTATTCGTATTCACATATCGCCCCGGATCCAGATCTCGCCCGATGAGCGCCGGATGGTCCGCGCTGTAGCGGTGGCAGCGGAATGCGGCGTTCGAGTTTTCCATACCGTCGCCGCCCGTCATTCTGCCGTAAACGAAGTGTGGGTTGATGTACTCCCAGACGATTTCGCCGCGCTGCGTAACCTCGAAGAAACGCCCCGGCGCACCTTCGCAGATAAGCGTGTTGCCGTTAGGTAGTCGATCCGCGCCGCTAATGTTGTAGCTGTAGAACGATATTGCCGGCGCGCCCCGATATTCCCAGTGGATTTCATTCGTCGCCGGGTCCACTTCTATTACGCGCGAGTAGTTCACGCCCGGCCTCTGCGCTCCGTTGTCGAAGAGCAGCACGCGCCCACCGTCCACCCAAGTCGGATGATGCTGGTGGTATATTTCGCCCGGGCCCCACTTCCACTTGTACTCGCCGCTTGCCCTATCTACGATGCCCACCGTGCTGGTCAGGCGAAAGCTCACCAGCATATCGCCGTCGGGCGTGAGGTTCACACAGTTGGCATGCGTCCACTCGCGGCGCGGGCTAAGCGGGCTTATTATATCTTCGTTAACATCCAAGTATTCCCAAGAGTGCCACTCTGATACGGTCTCGCCGTCGGGCGTAACCTCGCGCACGACATCGCCCAGCATGCCCGGCGCGAAATCGACATCGAAACCGCCCTTCACCTGCGCTTCGAGTTCTTTAGGGAGTGCCTCCCACAGCAGCAGCAGCGTGTTGCCGTTCGGCATGCGCTCGAAGTCGTGGTGCAGCATCGGGTCGCGGTACGCCCAGACGATGTTGCTGTCCCAGTCCAATTCCACGATTGCCGCCGCCGACCCGCCCAAAGTCTCCACGCCGCCGGCGTCTCTCGGACGGGCGACGCGGCATAGCAGATTGCCGTTGTCCAGCAGGTACGCATAGGCTATGCCCTCGTCCAATTGCCAGCGGTGGACGAGATTGCCCGCCATATCGATGAGGTATGTGTTCTTGCCTCCGTGCGTGGTGGAAAACAGCGTGTAGCCCGTATAGCAAGCCGCCGGCGTATAGTGAATCAGCCCGACCGGATGATGAATAGACCAACCCATAAATCCCCCTTCGCAATTGCGCGTTAAGCCAAGTCGAATTACGGCGGATTATAGCAGGTCATGTGAGTTCGCAATTATGCCCAGCCCTAGTAGGTCGGATTCATGATATGATGCGCTGATAGATTACCGTTCCACCTTGAGGTATCACCATTGTTTTGGGACTAGGATGATGACAAAGCACGCGTAAACATTCGCAAGCACAAAATCCCCTTTGAACTCGCAATTCGTGTGTTCCAAGACCCGCTACACAGCACGACTGAAGACGACAATGAAACTGAGGAACGATGGAAGACCATTGGACGGGTGCGGCACCATATACTGATTGTCATACACACCGCTCCCTCAGACGAAGTTCCCGGTCGAATCATCAGTGCAAGGAAAGCGACTAGGTATGAGAGAAGACTGTATGAAGAAGAAATATAACACTGATGAAATGTCCGAGGTCGAGTTAGAGGCTATGCGACAAATCGACGCTATGTCCGACGAGGATATCGATACCAGCGATATTCCTGAGCAGACTGCTTGGACCGGCAGTGTGCGCGGAAAGTTCTACGACCCCCAAGCCCGAAGCGTAACTCGGAAACCGCGCGAAAATCTCACGAGTCAGTCTCGAAGGTAGAGCGGCATTATTGGCAGTAACGGCGTTTTGCCTTGCCAATGCCTTTCATCTTGCCCGTTCTCCCCCGCCACCCCATAAACGCCGCCGGCGCCAGCGCGACAACACACAGCGCAGCCGCCACTACGAAGAAATCGCTGAACAGCGTCAAGCCTGCGTCCGTGAGCTGCTGCTGTATTTCGCCGATTCGCGCTTGCGCTTGTTGCGCCGTCTCGCCGGGTAGCGCGAAAGGCGCGCCGACGCCCTTCACCAGGTCGTCGAATCTGCCCGTTCCCCACGCCGTCAGCGCGGCGACTCCGAGCGTCATCCCAACTACGCGCATCGTGGTTATCAGCGCCGCCGCCGCGCCGCGCACATCGTCGGAGACGGAGTTCGTTGCCGCCAACGCGATGGGCGCGATGAGTAGCCCAAAGCCGAATCCCGCAGTTGCCAGATGCACGGTCAGCCATGGGTCCGCGATGTCCAAGTCCCATCCGCTCATCAACCAGAAGCCCAGCGCCGCAAGCATCAGTCCCAGTGCGGTTGGCAGGCGGTAGTCGTATCGCTGGCACGCGATGCCGCCCAGCACCGCGCCAGCCGGTATCGCCGCCGTCATTCTCAGCAGCATCAGCCCGCCGCCCAACGGCGATTCGCCCAGCAGCGTGTTTGCCATCAACGGCAAGGTTACCATGCCGATTATCAGTGCGCCGCCGACGAACAGGTGCGCCGCGTTCGCCGCGACGAACGCGCGCACGCGGAACATCGCTCGCGGCAACAGCGGGTCCGTCGCCGTACTCTGCCTCAGCACGAACAGTCCTAGCGAGACCGCAGCCAGCGCAAACCACAACACCATCAGCGCGTCGAGTTCGTCGATTCGCGCCAATGCGAGTGTTAGCGCGGCAAGGCTCGTCGTTACGAGTGCGCCGCCGATGTAGTCAAACCTTGCCGGATGTCGCGGGCTTTTCGGCAGCAGGATTAGCGTGCCTGCAATGATGACGGCGCAGAGCGGGATATTCAGCCAGAATACCCACTGCCACGCGAAAAACTTGGTGATGGCGCCGCCCCAGAGCGGTCCAATGACGCCGCCTGCCTCGGCTGACGCGCCGACCAGTCCAAGTGGCGCGCCGCGCTTGTCCGGCGGGAACAGGTCGCCGACGATTGCGATTGCGATTGGCACGAGCGCGCCCGCTCCCAGCGCCTGAAACACGCGCAGTCCGATGAGCCAGTTGATGTCGGTCGCCAGCGCAACGCCCGCCGACCCAATCACGAACAGCAGCAGCGATGCCACGAACGTGCTACGATGCCCCCAGATGTCCGACAGCCTGCCGATGAACGGCATCGCCGCTACATATCCGAGCAGGTATCCGGTGATAATCCAAGAAGTGTGGTCCAGCTCGACAACCGTCAGGTTGAGGTCGAGCATCATCTGTGGCAGGACAGTGACAACGACCGTCTGGTCGTCCGCCGCCACAAACACCCCGGCGCCCACCACCGCCAGCGCGAGATAAGCCCTACCGCGCGACAAATCCGTGTTCAATGCGCCATCCTAACCAACATGACAGTCCTGTGCTAACTATCCCAAGTGATTACGTGCCTATTGTACATACTGCCACTGGGTCGAGTTACGAAATGTCCCTTCACCCTCAGTAGTAAGGTTAGGATGGCGCAATTTGCTTGTCTGCGAGAAGCTAATCTCTATGTTCATGGCGCGTGATTGCACTATCAACCCACCGGCGCTTCTATGCCCGTCGGCTCGTTGAAGTTAGACAGCGTGATGGCGCGCTTGATGCCGGCGGGTTCGGTCGGCGTGATGATGCCTTGCAGTTCGGCGCGCGTGAGGTGCAGATGCGCCTTGTCGATTGTCAGCGTTACATCGACGCTGCTTTGGGGTTTTGTTTCGCCGAACAGCGGCGCGAGCGCCGATGCGGGCAGTGCGCCGCCGATGCGGAATACGCCGTCGTCGTGCGATATGAGCGTAGGGTTTCGCACTTGCGACAGTATCTCCGCGATGCCCTGCGACGGCGCGAAAAACTTCAGCGGACTGAGCGCGGCCGCCGCCGCGTGCCACTCGCCGGTCAGCGGATTGGTCATATACACATCCTCTCCGATGGCGATGAGTCTGCCCTTGACGGCGAAGTTGCCCGCCGCGCCAGTGAAATCGAGGGCGAGATTGTCCGGCACAGCGACTTCCCCGCTCGCCTCCGTGAGCGACATCCCCTGATTCAACGGAGTGCTGCCGCCTTCATGTTCGATGTGAAATCGATACGATTTTAGCGCTGCCATCGTGCGACCGCAGTCGTCTAGTATCGCCTGCGGATTTATTGGCGTGGGCGTCGCAGGCGCAGACGCGCTGCCGCATGCCTGCGAGAACAATGCTGTCGCCAGCAGCAGCGGCATAATGCTTAGAACGAGGGTGGGCTTTGGCCTCTTGATGTTGTGCATTTTCATAGACTTAGGGTGTATGCTGTCGCCGTTGATACCGTCCTTAATCGGCACACGCTACCATCGGCAATTTGGCATTGCGAATCATACACACCACCTTTGACGGCACAAAGCGAACGCGCGAGAGACTCCATCCACTTATGCGGATGGAGTCTCTCTTGTTGACACCTATTGTGTCTTGCGTACCGCCTCTGGGCGGATGCCCGGATAACGGTGGGGCGATTAGCCTGCCTTAGGTTATGCCCTTGCACCGAGCCTGCGCTCCCTGTAGAGCAGGGCACCGCCGGTGGCTAGGAGCATCAGCGCTGCGAAGAGCATCAGATGCATCGTGGTCGGCACATAGTTGTCGCCAACTGAGGGGGCTGCTGCGGGGGTAGGCGGCGGCAGTGTGAATGTCGCCATGCGCTGCGCGCTCATGTATGCGTCGCTTGCGCCGCCCATGTCGGAGGCTTCAATCCCGTCCGCCGCTGCCATCAGCTTGCCGTTAACTATGTTTAGCAGGACCTTGGCGGTATCAAGGTCATCCTCTGCCATAACCGCAGCGGCATCTTCCTTGGCTGACGCAGCCCAACTCTGTATATTTTCCCCGGACATCGTTACACACTCGCAAGCATCTTTGACAACGGCATCAACTGCGGCTTGATACACAATCGAACCGAGTTCCGTGGTCTTCGCTGCCAGCGCGATGACGCCGTCATCGGCGTCGATTATGTCCACCGCTTCTTGGGTAGAGGCGTGAAGAGCATCCAGGTCGTCGGCGGCCTGCGCGTCGCTAATCTTGCTCATCGCCGCGCCAACCTGCGTCTGTAGCATATATGCCACCGCCTGCTCGCCTACGACAAGTTCGCGAACGGGGCCAAGCAAATTGCTTGGAAGCGTATTGGCGAATGCCATAGTTGCAGATGGGCCGGGGTCGTCATCCGGCACCGTCTCAACCGTAATCGCCACGGTATCGTACATGGCGAGTATGTTTCCGCCATCCGGATCAGTCCAAGAATGGCTGATGCTGCCGTCAGGCAGTACGGTCATAACGCCGGTGCTGACCTTGTCATCGGAGTCGCTGTTGACCAGCCAGCCTTCGTACGCCATTCCGGATTCGAGCCTTGTGACTCCGGACATAGAGAATGTGACCTTATCGCTCATTGCGCCAGCGTCCGATACAACGGCAGTGCCAGAGCCGCTGTATGGATGCGCGTCTGCGTGCGCGACCGCGATGGGCGTAGTCATCAAGAGTATGAGACCGAGTGTAATCAGAAGCTTAGACATAGACATGCTAAGAGTCTTTCCTCCTTGCTTTTGAGTTTCATTGCTCAAGTATGAACAATACCACAACCCGCTTGAACATAACAGACCTTAGCGGGCACAGTTTTCTATATATTTACTAAAATTGTTCAATACATCGTTGAAGGATGCTTGGGAACAGCCGTCCTTTTCTCGATGATTCAGATTTCGCGGCGATTCAGCCTTGGCGAGTCAGCCCAATGCGGAATAGACCGCGCCGCAACAATCATACCACAACGAAAACTGCATGGTGAACAACTAGCGGTTTGACCGCAGGTATTATACCCCAAAGGCTACTGTTAGGCTATACTTTTGCGCACAATAGCGCAATCGGCGCGCGGATGCTCCGGTCTGCGCAGTTTTCCGTAGTTCCAAGCCACGCAGCACAATGGCAAACTGACGCACAATTTGGGAAGGGGAAAGGCTAACTACGGCGAAGGCATATCATCCCCTACATTCCCACATCAATCGGCGGCTCCGGTATTTCCCCCGCCAATATCGGCGGCAGCAACTCCGGCATGCCGCGCGGTACAAAGACTTCGGTATCTCTATCGGCAATCATCTCCGGTACACTCCACCAGCGCTGCTCGTGGACATACTGCATCTCCCACTCATCGGGAGCAGTTGGCACAGCATCAAACGCTGGGACGCGCAGCAGGTAGTATCGCTCGTCGGATCCTATCCACCGTGCTTCCCACTGCCACACGTGACACCGCGTCCAGATACACGGCCCCAGCTTCGCAGCCTTTAGCCCGGTCTCCTCGTACAACTCGCGCAGTGCGGCATCCTCATGCGTTTCGCCAGCGTCAAGACCGCCGCCCGGCGTAATCCACAGCCTAATGTCAGGGTCGTTCGGCGTGGTTACACGCATGAGCAGCACGCGGCCGCTTTCGTCAATGAGCAGCACGCGCGCCGTCGGACGAAACTCCGGGTTGTCCCTGCTGCCGGCTTTGCCGTTGGGCATAGCGCCGCCTATCCGGAGCGCGCTCGCAGCGCCGCCAGCACCTCGTTCATGCTGCCCGAGCGGAAGCCCTGCAGGTCGAGCGTTACATACGAATAGCCAATCTCGCGGAACTTGCGCACGACCTCTTCGCGCACTGCCTCGTCCGTCAGCGTGATGAAGTCCTGTGGTTCGACTTCGATGCGCGCGACCGTGTCGTGATGGCGCACGCGCAATTGGCGGATGCCGATTTCGTGGCGCAGGTATTCTTCCGCCTGCGCGATGCGGGTAAGCGCCTCAACTGTGACCATCGAGCCGTATGGAATGCGCGAAGACAGGCACGCCTGCGCCGGCTTGTCCCATGTGGGCAAGTCCATGTCTTTCGACAGCTCGCGGATTTCTGCTTTTGACAGGTCGGCTTCGACCATCGGGCTGCGTACGCCATACTGCTTCGCGGCGTTCAAGCCTGGGCGGAAGTCTCCCAAGTCGTCCGTGTTCGTGCCGTTGGCGATGCTGTCGTAGCCTTCGTCGTGTGCGTAGGCGCTAAGATAGGTGTACAGCTCGTCCTTGCAGAAGAAGCAGCGGTTGGGGTTGTTCGCCGCGTAGTCTTCGCGCTCGACTTCGTGCGTTTCGACGATGCGATGCTGAAGTCCTAGCCGTTCCGCAAGCTCGACGGCTTCACGAAGCTCGGAAGGCGCGAGGCTCGGCGACTTCGCGGTAACGGCGAGCGCCTTTTCGCCCAGCACATCGTGCGCCGTGGCGGCGAGAAACGCGCTGTCCGTCCCGCCCGAATACGCCACAATGACTGACCCCATATCCGCGAGGATGGTCTTCAGCGCGTCCATCTTCTCTTCGATTGTTCTGGTTGTTTCGACTTGCGTCGCCATGGGTTGTACCCCCGTTCGTGGTGAGCTTATAAAACCACCACACCTGACAGACTGACCTACTGACAGACTGAAAACTTTACTCCGCCATCATCTCTTCGATGATAGCATTCATCTCGTCCGAGTAGTGCTGATACGACCTATTCTGATAACCCAGCAGACGCTGTGACTCTTCGGTATCGTACCAGTCCACCCAGCCGGGCGACGGCCGGTAGTCCACATCCTCGAAGGGCGCGCCCATAAAGCCGTAGAAGTCGCGCGCGTAGTCTTCGCCGTGCATCTGCCAAGTCGGACCGCCTGCGATGTTGAGAATCTTGTTCGCGGCGTCCGGCGCATTCACAGACGCGAACAGCGCATCGACAACGTCGTCGCGGTGCACCATCTCAACCCGCTGCTCCGCCACGAAGGGCCAGGGGCTTGGCGGTTCCATGAACGCGGGCACCATAATGCCCGCTATGCGCATTGCGACCCAATTCAGCGACGATTCCCGCACCATTCGCTCGCCGACAATCTTGCTGTCCGCGTATATGTCGATAGCGGACTGCGGATGATCTACGCGCACGGGCGGCTCTTCGTCGAAAGTGGTGCCGTAAGTGCTGATGGACGATGTGAAAATCAGCGTGGCGTCGGGCGCGCGTTCTTCCATCGCCTTGATGATGTTCTCCGTGCCGCCGACATTGACGGAGAAAGTGCGGTCGCGGTTTCTCTCACTGTTCGGTGGCAGCAGCGCCGCCAGATGCACCACGACACCCACGCCATCGATGGCGTCTGCCACCTGCGCCGCGTCCGTAATGTCGCCCTTGACGATTTCTATGCCGTCCCTGTCCTCCAGCCCGGAAAAGTCCATAAAGGGCAGGTCGAAGATGCGCGCGGGCTGTCCGTCCGCCGCCAGCTTTTCCACCAGCATGCGGCCAACGCTGCCCGCGCCGCCCGTAACGAGAACTACGCCGCTCATGTGAGGGTTACCCCCTTCATGCCCGCCTTCTCGATGAGGTTCTGTGAGGATGCGATGAGCGTGGTTATCGCCGTGCCGAACTCGTCCCACTCTTCGGTCTGCCGCAGCGCGAGCACCGACTCGGAGTCGCGCACAACCGCGCGCGCCGCCGGAACACTCGGCATAGTCTTGAAGAAGAAGGTGTCGCTAATCTCGTCGAACTTCTCCAGTATCTCGACTATCGAAGTCTCCCAAGATGCGTTCACCGTGCCGAGTCCGTCGGCAATCTGCTGGCAGTTGTCTATCGATTGTTCCAGAAGTTCCTGTCCTGATGCTGGCATTTTCAAGTACCTCCGTTGTTGTTGTATTGCTGCCTCATATTTTGCCGTTCATTCCCGTCCCTGTCAAACCGCCGCATATTGAGACGATTTCACAAATGCAATCTATCTTTGTCATTTCGAGCGAGAGAGAAACCTGAAGTTGAAAACGGGCTTGCATGCAACGATTTCAGCAACCGTTCGCAAGAGCACACAGAAAAAAGGACGCCGCCCATGAAGAACGGCGTCCCCTGTTGTTCAATCCGCTATGCGGCTTGAAGCCTATTCGTCGTCGTCCGCAGGCTGCAACTCGCGGATCTCGACTTCCTCTTCTGCATGGTGGCCATTGGTGGAATGGTCATAGTGCCGCTTCACAGTCTCGAAGTCCACAACGTCGTTGCGGAGGAAGCCCTTGCCGTCGTGCCTGTCATACGGGAACGGCTGGAACTTGGCGAAGCGCTCCTTGAACCGCTGCCTGCTGGGCCTGCGGTCGTACGGGAACTTGTGCATTTCGGCGTCTTGCGGCTCTACCTCGACCAGCGTGTAGTCGCGGCTGCCCAAGCCAATCTCGTGACCGGTGTTGATGCTTGCGACTTCGCTCTGACCATGGAATGTCGCGGCTGCGGCTTCGAACTTGTGGTCGCCCGGATGGTGCGCTTCCATCATCTCGGCTGCGGAGCCGGGCATGCCCTGCGACTCCTTCGCCTTGTCAACGCACGCCATGTCAATGGCGACGGCGTCCGTGCTGGCGAACACGCCCAGATGCGGAACAATCGGAACATCCGCGTGGTTCGCGCAGTCGCAGCGTGGCGAAACATCGATAGCCAGGTTGATGTAACCGACCTTGTCGCGTCCGACAACCTTCTCCACTGCCAAGCAGGCGTCTGCGATGGCGACATCGACCGCATCGAAGTTGACCGGCGGGATTTCGGCGAGACCGCGCGGTCCCATAACGCCGAAGCAGCCTAGGCAGGTCGCGCAGCGGTCGCGATCCCACTCGAGCTCGTCGTTCTCATTGATGTGATACAGGTCGAACGGGCAGCAATCCTCGAGAATCTCCCAGTCCGGCGTATTCTCCTTACCCTGGAAGCGTTCCGGATGGAAAATCGCCGCTGCGCCGTAGCCGTAGTTCGGGTGGCCGCCCATGTGTACATTCAGCTTGCCGCGCTTGGACTGCGCGCCGATACCGAGGTTCTTGAGCGCGCCGCCGATGACGCCCATGCCGTGTCCCTTGAAGTGAGTCAGCGCGATGAGCACATCAGCCGCCGCTATAGCCTGCGCGACATAGGCTTCCTTCAGCAGGTAGCCTTCGGGGATGTCCACGCGGAAGTCGCTCGTGCCGATAAAGCCGTCCGCGCAGATGAACGGGCAACCCAGCGTCGCCGAGTTGTAACCGTTGCGCTCTGCCGTCAGCAAGATGTCCAGCTCGCTGGAGCGCGAGCCCCAAGGCGAATAGGTGGAGGTGGTCGTGTCGCAAACGAACGGCCGCCCACCCAGTTCCTTGATGCGGTCTGCCAGCGCCCGCGCATAGACGGGTCGCAGATAAGCCGTGTTGTTCCACTCGCCGCAGTGCAACTTGATAGCCACGATGTCGTTGGGCTTGATCATCTTGTCAAGCCCTGCAGCGTCGAACACCGTAGTCATCTTCGCGACGAGGCTAGTCTCCGTGGATTCCGAATGAGCATCCATATAGAAAACTTCGGATCTTGCCATATCTACCCTCCCAGTAAGATTCGGCAGGAAGGCGACCTGCCCCCATTGCCATGCCAAATATAGATTATCTGGTTGAGATTAGCATCAAGCCTAACCATTTGTCAATGAACCATATAGCGGGTATCCTCGGCAAGCTCGCAAACTCAGAAGTGTCGCAATTTTACATCGCGGCGCTTGGCGGATACGATGTATGCACATGAGTTTCTAGGAGGACCACATACATGGCAAATACATCGTTTGATTTGAGCGGCAGGGCGGCGGTTATTACGGGCGGCAATGGCGGCATTGGGCTTGGCATCGCGGTTGGGCTGGCGGAGGCTGGCGCGGATATTCTCGTCGCGGCGCGCAATGTGCAGAAGACGGAAGCGGCGGTCAAGCAGCTGCGGGCGCTTGGCGTGCGCGCAGTGGGAACTACTACGAATGTGCAGAACGAAGGTGAAGTCGTCGATATGGTGAAGCTGGCGCTCGACGAGTTCGGCAGGCTGGACATTCTGGTGAACAACGCCGGCATCGGCATCCGCAAGTCGCCGCAAGACTACACGCTCGACGACTGGAACCTGATTATGGACATCAACCTGACCGGCACATTCCTGCCGTGCCGAGAGGCGTATTCGCACATGGCAGGCTCAGGCGGCGGCAAAATCATCAACATCGGCTCGATGACATCCATATTCGGGCACGACCTGGTTATGCCGTACTCGGCGAGCAAGGGCGGAGTGGTGCAGCTGACGAAGAGCCTCGCCACCGCCTGGGCGAAGGACAACATTCAGGTGAACGCCATACTGCCCGGCTGGATCGAGACCGATATGACCGAGCCGCTGCGCACCGAAGAGGGCTTCCGCGAGCGCTACGAGCTAATCTCGGCGCGCATTCCGCACGGTCGCTGGGGAACGCCGGACGACATGGCGGGCACGGCGGTGTTCCTCGCCGCGTCTGCGTCCGACTACGTTACGGGCGTATCCATCCCCGTGGACGGTGGCTATGTAGCTTTCTAGGCATCAATCGGCGGGTGCAGATTGTGCCAATCTGTCGCCTGCTCGTAGGCGTGGCCGATGCGACACAGCAGCGGCTCTGACAAAGCCTTGCCCACGAATTGCAGGCTCAAGGGCAAGCCGTCGGAGTTTAGTCCGCAGGGTAGCGAAATCGTGGGCGCGCCGTTGTAGTCGTAGGGCACTGTGTAACGCTGGAACGATGTGCCTCGGTCTGCGCTTAAGGGCCCGTACATCTCTTCTCGCGTGATGGAACGGGCTGGTCCTATCGTCGAGGGACATGCCAGCACGTCTATGTCCGCGAACACATCACGGATAAGCCCGTTGAGTTCGGCGCGGCGGTTGTTTGCCTCTGCGTAATCCGCGCCCGTTACGCCTGCGCCCATATCGAGCCAGCCCCGGAACCAAGGACCATAATCGTCGCGACGCGAAGGGTAGTTCTCCCTGTGTGCGGCAACAGCCTCGGCGGAGCAGAGCACGGGCCAGGCGGGCAGGTAGCTGTCCACATCCGGCATCTGCACCTGCACTATCTCCGCGCCAAGCTCCTTCATCACTGCCACACCCTCAATCACTGCCGCCGCAAGCTCCTGGTCAACGCCGTCCGTGGCATACTTCTCGTCCAGACCAATGCGGACGCCCTGTACACCTCCGTCAATGCCATCGAGCATGTCGGGGACGGGCGCGGGCAGCGATGTGGGGTCATTGGGGTCATGCCCGGCGATTGCTTGGAGTGATATGGCGGCGTCGGCGGAGCTTCGTGTGAGAGGACCAACATGGTCGAGGGATTCGGCGAGAGCGAACACTCCGTAGCGGCTGACGCGCCCCCAGGTGGGCTTCAGTCCGACTGTGCCGCAGGCTGCGGCGGGGAAGCGTATGGAGCCGCCCGTGTCGCTGCCGAGCGAGCCGAAACACAGACCCGCAGCCGTCGCCACGCCGGAGCCGCTCGACGACGAACCGCACCAGTGATCGATGTTCCACGGGTTCAAAGGCAGGTCGAGCGCAGGGTTGTATCCGCCCATAGCGCCCTCGGTGAGGTTCAGCTTGCCCAAGGGAACGGCTCCCGCTGCATTTAGCTTCACGACCACTGTCGCGTCGAAACTCGGCACATGGTCTATGTACACCTTGCTGCCGCCCATAGTGCGAACGCCTTCAGTGAAGCAGAGGTCTTTAACGGCAAATGGCACGCCATGAAGATGCCCCCGGTACTGACCTGCGGCAATCTCGGATTCGGCGGCTTTGGCAGCGGCCTGAGCCTGATCTGCCATTACGATGGCGTAGCTCTTGTACTTGCCGTCGATTTGCTCGATGCGGCGGAGCATCGCTTCCGTAACCTCGACCGGCGAGATTTCGCGCGCCTTGATGAGCGCGGCTACCTCGGTGATGGTCTTGTAGTGCAGTGGCGTGTCAGCCATCGGTTGGCTCTCCTTTAACTACCAGCCTTCACGAAGTCGGCGATGCGCTCGCCTATCATCATCGTGGTTACATTGATGTTCGCGCGCACGCAGTCGGGCATGATGGACGCGTCCACTACGCGCAAGCCTTCGATTCCGTGCACCTTGCCGTACTGGTCAACGACAGCCATCGGGTCGTCTGCCGGCCCCATCTTGTTCGTGCAAGATATGTGATGCCCGGTCGTAACCTCGCTCATCATCCACGCGTCCAGCGTGTCGTCGGACTCGAACGCCTCGTCCGGCGGCTCGATGCGCCGGTCAATGATGTCCTTCCACGCCTCGTGGTCGCCCAGCTTGGAGCATATCCGCACCGCCTCGCGCACCCGCTCGCGGTCGAACTCTTCCTCGAAGTAGTTGTAGTCCAGCATCGGCTGCACGCTTGGGTCGGACGACTGCAATTTCAGCTCGCCCGCGCCGACTGCCAGGTCTAGCCCGATAATCATGCGTATGCCGATGGGCGTCATGCGGTCGCCGCCGCGGTCGATGCGCCCGGTGGCGAAGATGTTCATATAAACGATCATATCGTTTTCGAGGTCGGAGTTGCTCGCCGTGTAGCGTAGCCCGAACTGGATGCGAGGACCGAATGTCTCAAGTTCATACTCGGGCTTGGTCGTCCAAGTCACATACACCAAAGGATGGTCGCGCAGGTTCTGCCCAACGCCGGGTACATCCTTGACGACGGGGATGCCCATGTCCGACAGATGGTCGGCAGGACCGATGCCCGACAACATCAGAATCTGCGGCGATCCGACAGCGCCTGCGCTCAGAATTATCTCGTCGCCCTCGACGACGAACCGCTCGCCTCCGCTCGAAACATCAACGCCCGTCGCTCTGTCGCCATCCATCACGATGCGATGCACGAGGCAGTTCGGGCGAATCGTCAGGTTCAGGCGATGCCGCGACAGGGCGAGATAGCCCAAGTTCGTGCTCCAGCGTATGCCATCCGGATTGTTCAGCGGCAAGGGACCTACGCCGGTCGTATCCGGCGCATTGTGGTCGGGGCAGTCTGCGAATCCGTAGTCTAGGCAGGATTCGTAGAACGCCTTGGACGCGCCGCGCCACTGATCTTCGGGAAATCGGTGGCAGATTATCGGCCCGTCTGTGCCGTGGAAGTCATCGCTGTATGTGGTGTCTGTCTCCAGCTTGCGGAAGTACGGCAGCGAGTTCTCGAAAGTCCATTCGTCGTTGCCCCAGCTCGCCCAGCGGTCATAGTCGTCCGGCACGCCGCGCAGGAAAATCTGCCCGTTGATTGCGCTCGACCCGCCCGTAACCTTGCCGCGCGGCACCAGCATAGGCTGTGCCTGCTCGGTGGCGCGCGCGGTGAACTGCCAGTTGTGGTCACTGGTCATGATGTCGGTCGCTGAGGCGTAGCCGTACTTGACCTCTTCGGGCAGGTCGTCCAGGTCCGCGTAATCCGGGCCCGCTTCCAGCAGCAGCACCGATGTGTTCGGATCTTCCGTAAGCCGCGTGGCGAGAATCGCGCCCGCCGAACCCGCACCAATGATGATGTAATCGTATTTCATAGTTGCTCCTTTGAGGTGAACATCGTTGAATGAAAGGGGAAGATAGATGCGTTTATCGCCGGTACGCGCTGTCCCTTCGGCTGATTCGCTTTACAAGAATCTCACTATCGTTGCTATCGAATTCGAAGATGACCCGCCAATCACCGATGCGAAGTCTCCACTCACTCGCTGAGCCACGTAGCCGACGTATATCTCCCGAGCGGTCGGCAGCCAATCTCTCCAGTGCATTCAGTATCCGCGTTGCTGAAACCCTATCAAGCCGTCTCAAGTCTCTTCGAGATTGAGGACTGTAAATGATCCTGCGGATCACAGACCCAGCTCTTTCTTCAATTCTTCGTGGGTGACAAACCTACCCGCAGCAAAATCCTCATCAGCCTCTTTGATGGCTTGAATGTCTTCCTCAGTCAGCGGCTCATCATCCAATGGGGCATTCAAAAACGCTTCCCAAACGGGATCATGGTCTGTCGCAACATCGACTTGTCTATTGTCATCGGGCTTTGTCGCCATTCTGCAACCTCCGTATCCTACGGAATTGTTCATAGCCAAACTATCGGCATCTTACCAGACTTGCGCCCGCAACGCCCTATCCCATTCCTATCCATCCTCCGCTTTCACAGGGGCAGGCTTTGTATATCCTGTTAGTTCCCATCCTTGATAAACTCCGCCACGCGCTCCCCGATAACCATCGAGGTGGCGTTCGTGTTGGCGCGGATGCAGTCCGGCATGATCGCCGCGTCCGCCACGCGCAAGCCCTCGATGCCATGCATCCTAGCGTACTGGTCAACGACAGCCATCGTGTCATCAGCGGGACCCATCTTGCATGTGCCGGAGATGTGGTGACTGGTCCTGACATTGCGCATCATCCAGTCGTCGAGTGCCTGCTCTGATTCGAGGTCGGCGTCTGCGGGGAACCGTCTGCTTTCAATCAGCTCCGCCAGCGCGTCTTTCTCGGCAAGGTCAAGGCATATCCGGACGGACTCGCGCATTCGTCTGCGGTCGAAGTCGGTCGCCAGCAGGTTGTAATTGAGGAACGGCTGAATGTGGGGATCGGTCGTCCTGAGCAGCATCTCGCCTGCCGATTCCGCCAGATAGATAGCGGCAATCATGCCGATGCCGATGGGTTCTGTGTTCGGGTCCGTGTAGTAGAGGCTGCGCGTCGCATACGAGAACGGGTGAATGAGCATATCGTTGCGCAGGTTCGAGCCTTCTGCCGTGTAGCGCACGATGAACTGTATGCGCGGGGCGAGGCTGTCCTGCTCGAAACCGGGCTTGGTCTCCCATGTGAGCTGCACCTGCGGATGGTCGCGCAGATTCTTGCCCACGCCGGGCAATTCATGAACGACGGCGACGCCCATATCGCGCAGATGGTCAGCGGGACCAACGCCGGACAGCAGCAGCAAGTGCGGCGAGCCGATCGCGCCGGCGGACAGGATAATCTCATCACCATAGACCGATTGCAGCTCGCCGTCAGCCTCGAACTCCACGCCGACCGCTCTGCCGCCATCGAACAGGATGCGGTGAGCAAGCGCGCGCGCCGTGATGGTCAGATTCGGGCGGCTGCGCGCCTCGCTCAGGTAGCCGATGTTCGTGCTCCATCGGATGCGGTTGGGGTTGTTGAACGGCGAAGGTCCCACGCCCGTGGAGTCCGGGTCGTTATGGTCCGGACATTCCGCGAAGCCGTACTCGCGCGCAGCCTGATACCATGCCTGCTGGTCGGGCAGCCACTCGTCGGGCTTGTAGCGCCGGACGATAGTTGGACCGTCCACGCCGTGGAAGTCGTCTGCGAAATCCGTGTCCGTCTCCATACGGCGGAAAAACGGGATAAGCTTCTGAAAGCCCCACTCATCATTGCCCCAAGACGCCCAGTCGTCATAGTCTTCCGGCACGCCGCGCAGGAATATCTGCGCGTTCACGGCGGAAGAGCCGCCCGTAGTCTTGCCGCGCGGAACGAGCATAGGAGCTGCCTGGTCGGTTGACTTGGCAACGAAGTGCCAGCGATGCTCCGTGCCAAGCACATCAATCGCCGCCAAGCCATGCCCATAGCCGAACTTCACATCCGGCGGCATCTCGTCCAGTTCCGGGTAGTCGGGACCCGCTTCGAGCAGCAGAACGGTGCGGTTCGGGTCTTCGGTAAGCCGGCTGGCGATAATAGCCCCCGCCGAGCCTGCGCCAACGATGATGTGGTCGTAGTTCATGGACAATTCCTCGAAACAGGATGCACAGGATGCGCGGGACAGCAAGACGAGCGGACGCGCATACCAATTAAAATAATGAGGCGATATTATACGCGGAGTATGCGTGCGTCAAGGTAGGCTGATGGGCTAGAAGTTTCTCTTCTACTAAGATGTGGGAAGGATAAGAATGGCGTAAAATTGCCGAGCGTCACACAACGCCATCATCTGATTAGCCCATCCCTACGAAGGGAATGGCTGCTTTAATTCATGCCTGCGATTTCTTCCAGCAGTGTATGCAGATTGTTGACGCTTGCGACATAACTTCGCGGACTCTGCAATCGTACCAAGCCTTGCAGCCGCGCCAAGCGCGCTTGGTCGTAGTATGCGCCATCAACGAGAACAATCAACGCAACTCCGTTGTTGGTTCGCCCCTGGAAATTGCGAAGCAGTCGCTCTAGTTCGTTGAATTGGTTATCCTGAT
This sequence comes from Chloroflexota bacterium, assembly GCA_009840355.1. Classification (NCBI taxonomy): domain Bacteria; kingdom Bacillati; phylum Chloroflexota; species Chloroflexota bacterium. The sequence continues at coordinate 9,058 of VXNZ01000047.1, read as the reverse complement.
TGCCCCCGCCTGCCTTTGTGTACTTCTGCGCGGCGTAGCAAGTGACTCCAGAGGTAGTCCATTGAAAATCGATGGATTTGAATGGGCGAGGCGCACCTGCGAGCTGCTGACCGGACAGGATTTGTCCATCGCTATTTACATATAGGGCGTTGCTTCCCGAAGAAGGCAACTTGCGAAAATCGGCGACATTGGACATATCTTCAATGTAAGCGGCGGCGGCGTTTTCATGAATATTCTTGCGGCGCGCTTCTCGTGCGAGTGTTGCGGCAAGTGTACCTGTTGGGTTAGCGTCCAAGTCCCACCAGAAATCTTATTCCGGTATGCCGAATTGCTCTGCGAAGTGCAGTATGCGAGTTCTCAACCTCTTGGAACGCCCTGCAATCTCCGCTTCCATTGCGGATAGGTTCTCCAAGCGTCTCTGATGCTCATTGGCTTCAAAGTCCAACGGGGGTAGTTCACCGCACATTATTCGGCCGTTCCTGCGGAATTCGCCTGCAACGCCACGCCATCTTCAGTCAGCGTCGCGTATTCCACGCCTGCGTCCCCTAATCGCCGCTCAATCACCTGACGCGCCGCTTCCGAATCGTCCATGCCGACAAAGCGCCGTCCCAGTCGATGCGCTTGCAACAACGTGCCCCCGCTGCCCGCGTAGCAGTCCATGACCGTATCGCCCGGGTCTGAAGATGTGAGGATGATACGGCGCAGCATATCTTCGTTCTTCTGTGTGGGATATAAGGCGCGCTGCGGGTCCTTATATTCCCATACATCCTGCGGCAGCTTCCTAGGCGCATCGTCATCGCCGTGCGGATCGTGAGCGTATCGTATCTTGCGCGGATTGCCGGTCGCGCTCCACGCTATCATTCCGGCGGCGTCGAGTGCGTCTAGCTTGTGCGGTGGATAGCGCCAATGTCTGCCCGCCGGCGGCGACATTCCGCGCCATTGCCGCCCGGTCGCTCCATTGCGCGTTACGCCGGGCGCGTGCAGCGGCGTGGTCGTGTAGCGCTTTCCTTCAGCGTCCACTAGCGGGTAGAGCCGCTCAATGTCTTCGCGCGACATAGGCTCTTTCTGCGGATTCCAAGTGATGCGCTCGGGCGACATCGAGTAGAACAAGATGGTGTCCTTGATGTTGCCGTAGGAGTAGCGGTCGAAGTTCTTCGGGTTGCACTTGATTCGCGTGATGCTGTTGCGGAAGTTCCGCGCGCCAAAAACTTCGTCCATTAGCAGGCGAACATGGTGCTCCATCTTCACATCGATGTGCACATATATCGAGCCGCTTGGCGATATCACATCGTGGATGGCCACCAAGCGCAGCCGTAGGTCGCGCAGGTAGTCCACGCCGCGCGTCTTGTCCGAATACGCCAGACTGCCGGACGCGCTTATCGCATTGGCGCGGTGCGAGTCAATCAGGAAATCGTTGTTCGTGGCGAATGGCGGGTCGATATAGACGAGATCGACCGAGATGCCAATCAGCGCTAATCTCTGCAAGCCCTCTAGGTTGTCGCCGGAGTGAAAATAATGCTGCAAGGATATGCCCGCCTAAACTCACTGCTATGGAAAGCCGCACAAGACACGCTCATTTGTGCGCCCAACTATATCACAGCGAATCTGATATGAGAAGGGCGACGAAGGTCAGTTATTCATACCCAAAACAAATGAAAATCTCACGCATCCATCGCGCAGCGGAAGCCTAGGTTGCTTTCGGACTGAGAGACAATTACGGGTCGAAACTTTCGAGCATGGCGTCGCGCTGTTCGTCATAAATGTCAAGGCTGTCTTCGCACACGCTGCCATATACAGCAAAGCCGTAAGGTTTGGACGGATAATCGTCAGAGAGATAAATCACAGTAAGCACATCTTCAACGCAATACTCGTCCGAGATGTGTGCGCGGTAACGCATTATGTAATTATCGTTCTGTTCCGCAAACGCAGTTATCTCAAACATATTCCATTCGTCGTCGGAATGGTTTTCAAGAAAATCGCGTTCGCTCTCAGCATGTTCTTTGAGAGTCCAACCCTGCCCCAAGTTGTAGGTGAGCACATCGACACTTGCATAGCCGCTACCGTGTATGAAGTATGCGTCACCTTCGTCCGATTCCTCATCCAAGTGCCATCCGTAAGGCACCTCTATTTGGTAGCCGTATTCCGCGTTGCGGTATTTTGTGGGTTCTGGAGTGGGTGTCGGCTGAGGCATGGCGGGAAGCGTATTATGTTCGACGAAACTTGCGAGCATTGCGTCGCGCTCTTCGCTGTGTAGGTCGAGGCTGCCTTCGCACACGCCACCATTGATAACAAATCCGTAAGGTTTGGACGGGTAGAAGTCGGACAGAAAAATCAGGCTGACGACGTCAGAGATACAATACTCTTCAGACGATTGCCAACGATATGCGAGGATGTAATAGTCGTATTGATCATCCTGCCGCCTCTCAAATGCGGTTATCTCGAACACGTCCCAGGCTTCGTCGTGCGCTAGTTCCTCCCAGAAATCCCTTTCCCACTGCGCGTGCTCTTCAAGCGTCCAGTCGCTGCCCAGTTCGTCGGTATAAATCTCTACCAAACTCGTCCCGTCCTCATGCCAGAACGCGCGGTCGATTTCATCCGACTCTTCATCCAGATACCAGCCGGGCGCGATTTCCAGGCTGTAGCCGTAATCGTCGTTGCGGTAAGTTGCCCAGGTACCGGGAGTGGGCATTGGAAGAAGGACTTGTTCGCCTCTCTTGAGGCTATCCATTCTGTCCTTAAGCTCGTTTATGGCAATGGAGAAGCCAATGTTGTCAACAGGACTGCCATCTGATAATGCTAATTTGGCGTAATTGATACCCACTACTTTTCCGGCACGGCTCATCAAAGGACCGCCGCTGTTGCCCGGATTTATAGCAGCATCCGTTTGTAATTCCTCAATTCCGCCATATACCCGCTTGGATGAGATTATGCCCTTGGTTACCGTTAACGAATTGCCAAGTTCATAACTCAATGGAAAACCCAACGCGATTACATCATCGCCTACTCGCACATCGTCGGAGTTTCCTAATTGGATAGCCTCAAACTTTTCGGTGGTGTTCAATTTCACGATAGCGAGATCGGCAATCTCGTCTGTGCCCAGCACATCACCCTCGTATGCTCTACCATCAGACATTACGATAGTTACGGTATTAAAACCCTCTATAACATGTTCGTTAGTAACAACCAAACCATCTTCTTCAACAACGAAGCCTGTACCATTGCCCGTGTCCGTTTCAATATAGACAAGGCTGCGTTCTATATCTTCTATCATCTGTGCCAACGTAGGCGTGGCAGTTGGCAGAGGCGTGTGCGTCGGTAACGGTGTGTTCGTCGGTTGCGGCGGCGCTGTTGGTTCCGGAGTGGGAGTGGGTACTGGCGTTGCGCTTGGTACGGGCGTGTTTATTGGCACAGACATTTGCGTTGGGGCTGGCGTAGGAGTATCCGCCGGCGTTGGCGTTGGAGGGATTGGAACGGGCGTTGAGGTTGACGCCGCTTTTGCCAAGGCGTTCGCATCGACGGTCGCCTGCACGCCTGCTGCGATGGTGGCATCAACATCCGGCGCAGGCGCGGAATCTCCGCAAGCGACTGCGGCTGATACTATCAGCAACGCTACAATAACTAGCAAACCCGCAAAAACTCTGTTAACTGGCATTCAAATCCCTGCTCAAATAGCATGCGAATGATATTTGAGGGCCAATTTGGCTTATAGGGCGAAGATGTCCATTATTCATTTAACATTTGTATCAACGAATGCAATGCGCAAGTCCATGTCGGCGCAGCAGGTCACGCATCCCGCGCGCACCGAAACCCCAGATTCCCCGTAGAACTGTCCGGCGTATTCGATGTCCGAGCCGCCACCCGATACCGATTGCAGTACGAGTCATGACATAAATAAGACCCGCCCCGTATCGTCTTCGCCTGTCCCCTTGGAGGCCCCTGCGGATTATCGCGCGTCCCCTCGACACTGCTCGCATCAACATGAAATGTCGGGCTGAACCAGTCGCTCGTCCACTCCCAGACATTGCCCGCGACATTGTACAGCCCGAATCCATTGGGTTCGTATGCGTCAACCGGCGCAGTACCCTTGTAGCCGTCGTCCGCCGAGTTCTCATCGGGAAACACGCCTTGCCAGATGTTGCAGCGATGCTCGCCGCTGGGCGTCAGCTCGTCTCCCCATGCGTAGCGCTTTTGCGCCAAGCCGCCCCGCGCCGCGTACTCCCATTCTGCCTCGGTAGGAAGGCGCTTGCCCGCCCATTTGCAGTACTCCAGGGCGTCGTTCCAAGATATGTGCGTAACCGGGTGATTCCAGCGCCGCTTGAGATTGGAGCCCGGTCCCTCCGGCCTGCGCCAGTACGCGCCGTTGATGACCCACCACCACGGTGCATCGGCAACGGCTTGCTTTGCCGTGCGGCGTGCCTTCGACCTCAGGAACATGTGGAAGACGAACGACCAGCCGAAACGCTCGGCGTCCGTCTTGTAGCCTGTCTCGCGCGCGAACTGGTCGAACTGCTGGTTGGTTATGGCGCAAGTGTCGATGTAGAAGGAGTTCACATGCACAGAGCGTATGGGACCTTCGCCGTCCGCGGGGAAGCCGCCGGGGTCGTCCGTGCCCATTAGGAACTCGCCGCCGGGGATGAGCGCCATGCCGTCCGTGCTGCCATTGGCGGCTTGCGGCGTGGAGGGCGCGGCGGCGGGCGTTAAGGGTGTTGAGGGCATGCGGGCTGCGGCGCAGCAGGGGGAGGGTTGGTGTTGCATTGGATTACCTTGGGCACTGTTATCGAGTTCCGACTATCACATTACCATAGGATGCAAGAATTTTCCGCAACGCTATTCAGGACTTATAAGGCTACTCGCCAATCTGCCCCTACTCTATCATCGCCTGATACGTCGCCGTCTGAAATTCGCGGTGCAGTGGATACCACGTAACGGGCAGGAACTGGCTCTTGAGGATAGCGATGAGTTCCTCTGTGGGGTCTATCCAGAAGTAGCAGCTCGCCGCGCCGAACCAGCTATACATGCCGTTCGAGCCGGGTATGCCGTGCTGGGCTATATCGTTGACCATGCTGAACCCCAATCCGAATCCGCAGCCTTTCGTATAGGCAGCCATGCGATCCTCGACGATGTACGGCTTGAGATCGTCCGTGAGATGGTCAGTCACCATCATCTGCACTGTCTTGGGGGCGAGCAGGCGCTCGCCGTCGAGGACGCCGCCGTTCAGCAGCATCTGGCAGAAGCGCATGTAATCGGGCGCGGTCGATACAAGCCCAGCGCCTCCGGACTGCATCGCGTGCGGTCTCTTGTGCCTCGTCGTCACCGAGCCTTCGTGTGGCGCGATTCCACCTCCACGTGAAGGCACATACGCGGTCGCCAGCCTGTCCAGATTTTCCTCAGGCACGAAAAAGGATGTGTCTTCCATTCCCAATGGGGTGAATATCCTCTCTCGCAGGAAGCGGTCGAACGGCTTACCCGATACGACCTCCACAAGATAACCAAGAACGGTGGACGACATGCTGTACCGCCACCTGGTGCCCGGTTGATTGACAAGGGGAATTTCCCCCAGCCTACCCGTTACGTCCTTTAGCGTGCTATCTGCGTCCGCAATTCTTGCCTCGTGATACATCGCGTCGATGGGAGTGTCCCGGTGAAGACCGTAGCTCAGTCCTGATGTGTGTGTCAGCAGGTGGCGTATGGTGATCGGACGGTCCTGTGCAACAAGGCGCATGCCGATCTCGCCCATGCCGTCGAAGACCTGCATGTTCGCGAAGTCCGGGATGAACTTGCCCACAGGGTCGTCGAGCGAGAAGTGCCCTTCTTCGTAGAGCATCATGGCGGCGACGCTGGTAATGGGTTTGGTCATCGAGTATAGGCGGAATATGGTGTCGCTACTGACCGGCGCGCCGCTTTCGAGGTCCTGCACACCGTAGGTCTCGAAGTGAAACACTTCATCGCGCCGCGCGAGCATGGTCAGCGCACCTGCGAGCTTGCCGTTATCTATGTAGCTATGCATTCGCTCGTTGACACGGTTCAGGCGTTTGGACGAGAAGCCGACCGATTCAGGTGATACGCAGTTCATCAAGTGCCTCTTTGCGGGAAATGTCAGATATTGTGGTAGGCACACATCTACTCGACGAGCGCTTGATACGTCGCTATCTGGAATTCGCGCCGCAGGGGGTAGTGCGAGCTGGGCATGAACTGCGTCAGCAGGATGGCAACCAGGTCTTCCTGCGGGTCGATCCAGAATACGGTGCTCGCCGCGCCGCCCCACGAGTAGATGCCGTTGGAGCCGATGATGCCGTGCTGCGCGATGTCCATCACAACGCGGAAGCCCAGCCCGAAGCCGCAGCCCTTCGTGTCGGATGCGTTGCTCTGCCCGACCGCGAAAGGACGCATGTCGTCGGTCAAGTGGTTCGAGCGCATCATCTCGACAGTCTTTGGCGCGAGCAGCCGTTCGTCGCCAAGGATACCGCCGTTGAGGAGCATCTGGCAGAAGCGCATGTAGTCGGACCCGGTGGATACGAGTCCGCCGCCGCCTGAGAATAGTGTGTGCGGCCTCCTCTGCCTGTTGACCATCGGATTGTCGAGAGGCGTTATTTTGCCGTTGGTCGCCGCGCCGTACACCGTTGCAAGCCGGTCCAGGTTCTCCTCGGACACATAGAAGGACGTGTCTGTCATGCCCAGCGGTTCGAGGATATTGTCCTGTAAGTAGCGGTCGAAGGGCGTGCCGGAGACGACCTCGACGAGGTAGCCTAGCACATCGGTGGCGTTGCTGTACCGCCATTTCGTGCCGGGCTGGGTTACGAGGGGCAGTTTGCCGAGCTTTTCCGCCATTTCTTTCAGGGTGCTGTCCGGGTCGGTGACGTTCGCTTCGCGGTACATCTCCTCGATGGGGCTGTCCTGGTGAAAGCCGTAGCTGAGGCCGGATGTGTGCGTGAGCAGGTGGCGGACGGTGATGGGCTGCTTCTGGTCAACGAGGCGCATGCCAGTCTCGCCCATGCCGTCATAGACCTTCAGGCTGGCGAGTTCGGGGATGAACTTGCCCACAGGGTCATCGAGCGAGAAGTACCCTTGTTCATACAGCATCATGACGGCGGCGCTGGTGATGGGCTTCGTCATCGAGTAGATGCGGAAGAGCGTATCGCGCTCCACAGGCGTGCCGCTTTCAAGGTCGAGCATGCCATACGGCTCGAAGTGGAACGTCTCGCCGTGCCGCGCAAGCATCGTCAGCCCGTTGGCGAGCTTGCCGTCGTCTATGTAGCCCTGCATCATCTTGTTGACGCGGCTGAGGCGCTGGGATGAGAAGCCTACGGATTCGGGAGATGATACGCCGTTTGTCATTTGCTGCTCCTTGAACTTACATTGATGTACAGGATAGACAGGATGGATACGGAATTATGCAACCCCCAACTGTTCTGCCATTCGCAGCATCGCCCGCGCTGTCTGCTCGTGCGCGATGTCCACCATGTCGCCGCCGAAAGTTACCGCCGCGCCGCCGGTCTCACGCATCTGCTCCATCGCGTCCACAAGCCCGCGCCACTCGGCGATTTCATCCGGCGTGGGCGTGAAAACCTCGTTGACGATGGGCACATGATAAGGGTGTATGAGGCTCATCCCGTTGTAGCCGAGCCGCTTCAGCTCGCCGGCGTATGTGCGCAAGCCGTCGAGATCGCGGATGTCGAACCATCCGCCGGATATGGGGAACTGCACGCCCGCCGCGCGCGAATCGACAAGCACCTTCGATCGGATGAACAGCGTCTCCATGCCTTCAGGCGTCCACTGGTAGCCGATAGAGCGCGCGGTGTCGCCGCCTTTGCCGCCGCTGCCGCCCATATGCGCGATGCGGTCGGACGCGCAGGCGATGTCGTAGGCGCTGCGGATGCCCGCCGCCGTCTCCAAGCCTGGATCAATGAATATCTTGCCCACTTCCGCGCCCGCCTTACGCTCGAAAAATCGCAACAGCACATCCACCTCCACCACATCGGCGGGGCACTGCACCTTCGGCAGCGTGATGCCGTACAGATTCGGCTGCGTAATCGCCTCCAAGTCGAAGCCCGTAATGCCGGTCTCCAACGGATTGACGCGCACGAACAGCGTCTGTTCAGCGCCGATTTCGGCAATCATCCTGCCGACAATCGCGCGCGCCGCGTCCTTCTCCTGCGGCGGCACCGAATCTTCGAGATCCAGGATAAGTGCATCCGCGCCGTACTTAGGCGCTTTGCGTATCCAGTCCTCCTTGTTGCCGGGAACAAAGAGGACAGAGCGTAGGGGTTTGGCGTCGTATTTCATTGATTTACTCCGAAGTTATTGTAGGGGTTAACAAGATGGAGAACTCGAATCCTATTGAGATTTATCGGCAAGTTCGAGGGCTTCCTCGGCTTCTGCGTTGTTAGGGTCAAATTTAATTGCTATGTTGAAATCAGTAATCGCACTGTTGTAATCCCCTTTGTCAACATAGGCGAGTCCTCGCAAATAGTAAGCATTAGAGTCGTCTGGATTCAGATGGATTTGTACGTTGTGGTCGGCAATCGCACCGTCATAATCTCCATTCATGGCAAGTAAGATCCCTCGTAAATGGTAAAGGCGAGCATCGTATGGATGCAATTCAATTGCTCTGTCTAGGTCAAGAATCGCACTGTTGTCATCCCCTTTGCGAGAATAGGCTAGTCCTCTATTGAAGTAAGCCTCAACGCGATCTGCGTTCAGGCGAATTGCTTCATTATAATCATCTATCGCCGCGTCATGTTCACCTTCATCGAGGTGTTCGCCTCCCCGATTGAGGTATGTATCATAATTTTCTCCGCAAGCCGCAAGCGCCATCAGCCCAACCGCCACCAACAGAAACATCAAACGCATTAGAACCTCTTTCGCATCCACTGATTGCCGTAAGATATTACCACAGCACGACAGCCTGTCGCCGTCTTGCTATACACCGATGGCAGTAGGTGATTGTATGCGTCTGCTAAAATACGTTCAGCAGGTGAGTAACGGAAGTAGCGTAGGAAAGGGGTATGAGATGGTATTGTACCAGTTGGACTACATCCTGCACGAACCCAGTGAGGAT